>DATBQN010000327.1:0-7958 GCA_036560825.1 Thermoanaerobaculia bacterium | reverse complement strand
TACGCCTGGAAGAGCGCCAAATGGGTGCAGGGCCTCGAGCTTCTGGCGGACGACCGGCGGGGCTTCTGGGAGGAGAACGGGTACCACACCTATGGCGACCCCTGGCGGGAGGAGCGCTTCAGCTCGCAGGAGATCCACCGGGCGTCTGACGTCCGCAAGCGGGCGCGGGAGCTCGGGCTGGTGCCCGGGGGGCCGGGGAAGGCGGGTTGATCGACGGCTTCGTCCCCAGGATCACGGCCGCCGCCCAGGGCTCACGCGAAGCATTCCGCACCACAGCCGCAGCCCGGCAGGGCGGCATACTCGTAGCCCAGGGCGTGAGCACTGGGCGAGGCTCACGGGATCGGCAGCCCGCCCAGGTACTTCAGCGCGTTGAGCATGAACATCAGATTGTTCCCGTAGGGCATGAGCCCCGGCGCGGGGTAGGTGCTGCCGTCGTCGCCGAACATCCCGGAGTTGCCGGCGACGATCACCCTGCCGCTGCCGTAGCCGAAGGCGATGGCGAAGAACTGGCCCTGCGGCGAGAGGTGGAGCGGGCTGCCGTCGACCGCCGCCGGCGGGATGGGGACGAGCGGCGTGAAGGCCGTGCCGGCGGTGGTCGAGAGGGCGCAGCTGTCGTGGGCGATGACCTTGTCGACCTGGTAGAGGACGGGGCTGGGCGCGACGCTGGCCGACACCGGCATCACCATGAGGGGATTGTTCTGGATGTGGAAGAAGGCCGCCTGCATGTTGACGCCGAAAGCCGCCGCCAGGACGTGGTCGTTGGTGGTCCAGAAGTCGTGGTTGGAGACCAGGAGGAGACCCTTCCCGCCCTGCACGAAGGCCTGGATGGCGGCGATCTCCGCCGGCGTGTAGGCGAACGATTGGTCCGGCGGGAAGGGGTTCGTGGTGCCCGGCGCGGTCGCCCGGTAGCGGGTGAGGATGGCGAGGACGTCGTAGCCGGCGAGCTCCGCCGTGGTGATCGGGTCGGTCGAGGCCGCCCACGTCCAGCCCTCGCTCTGGATGGCGCCGAAGAGCGTGTTGAGCCGGGTGCCCGTCTCGACCTGCACCTGCATCTGCGAGCTCTCGCTGTCGAAGAGGATCTTCACGGTGCGCTCCTTTCCGCTCAGGGAGACCCGAGGGTCGGCTGGATCTGCAGGTAGAAGGTGACCACCGAGGCGGCGACGGAGAGGATGGTGGCGGCGAGGCAGGCGACCCCCAGGAGCACGTGGTCGCCGCGCTCCTCGCGCAACGGATCGAGCACCTTGGCGGCCAGGTAGCCGCCGGCGAAGCCGCCCACGTGGGCCCAGTTGTCCACCCCGCCCATGAAGAAGCCGAAGCCGAAGAGGATCAGCGCCCAGATCCAGGCCTGCCGGCCGATGTGGCTGCTGCCGCCGCGCCGGCTGTAGTAGACGAGCGCCGCGAGGAGAGCGAAGAGCGGCGCCGAGGCGCCGACCGACAGCCGCGCGCCGCCGAGGAAGGGCAGGAAGGCTCCCACCGCGCTGCTCAGCGCGAAGCCGGCGATCGAGCCGACGGTGTAGAGGATGACCATGCGGCCGGGGCCGTAGAGCTCCGCCGTCTCCGGGGCGAGCTGGCGCACCCACATCAGGTTGAAGGCGATGTGGAGGAGGCCGGCGTGGAGCCACCCGGCGGAGAGCACCGTCCACCAGTGGCCATAGCCGAAGACGGGGAGGGCGCCGCTCGCCCCGAAGGCGAGCAGGCTCTTCGCGCTGGGTGAGAGGAAGGAGAAGGCGCCGGCGCTGCGGATGCCCTGGACGTCCCAGGCGAGCATCGCGCCGTAGAGGAGGATGGTGCCGCCCATGACGAGCTGGACGAAGCCCATGTCCCGCCCCAGGCCGCGCACCATCCCGGTCAGCCCCCACATTCCCGGGTTCCGCCGCCCGCAGTTCAGGCACTTGGCGTCCGACACCCCCACCAGTCGCCCGCACGACGGGCAGATCACCGCGCCGCTACGCTGTCGGCCGAACATGCGCGTACTCTACTCGAATCAGGAGATCGTCTTGCGGAACGCCCGCGCGCTCCCCGCCACCAGCACGGCGGCGATGACGAGGAGGGCGATGACCGGCTTCCAGAGGTCCCCGAAGGTGGCGCCGCGGATGATGATGCCGCGCGAGATGGAGATGAAGTGGGTCGCCGGGAGGACCTGCGACACCCAGCGGAGAGGCGTCGGCAGCGACGAGAGGGGGAAGATGTAGCCCGAGAGCATGATCGAGGGGAGGAGCACCATCTGGGCGAGCTGCGTCGCCTCCATCTGGGTGCGCGCCCGCGAGGAGACGAGGAGGCCGAGCGAGAGGAGGGCGAAGAGGTAGATCACCGACAGCCCGAGGAGCAGCAGCAGGCTGCCGTGGATGGGCACGAAGAAGGCGAAGCGCATGAGCGCGAGGACGAAGAGGAGCTGCACGAAGGCGAGGACGAGGTAGGGCAGGAGCTTGCCGAGGACGACGGCGAGCGGCGAGGCCGGGGTGACCATGAGCTGCTCGAGGGTGCCGCGCTCGCGCTCGCGGACGATGGCGTAGGCCGAGAGCAGCGTGCCCGAGAAGGTGAGCAGGATCGCCACCAGCCCGGGGATGAGCAGGTTGGCGCTCCGCGAGTCGGGGTTGAAGAGGAGCGTCGGCCGCGCCTCGAGCGGCAGGTCGCGGATCCCCATCTTGTCGCGCACCGCGGCGAGCGAGCGGTTCAAGGCGATGCCGTTCGCGGCGCCCAGGGTCTGCGAGGAGATCGTCGAGTCCGAGCCGTCGATGAGGACCAGGAAGTCCGCCGCCTGCCCGTAGAGCTGGCGGCGGGCGAAGTCGGGCGGGATCTCGACGCCCACCGAGGCGTGGCCGGCGACGATCTCGCGGCGCAGGGCGTCGCGCGACGGCACGAAGCCGACGACGTCGAAGTAGCTGGTGTTGACGAAGTCGGCGACCAGCTCGCGGCTCGCCTCGGTGCGGCTCTGGTCGAAGACGACGGTCGGCACGTGGCGGACGTTGGTGTCGATCAAGCCGAAGAGGACGAGCTGGAAGACCGGGATGACGAGGGCGAAGCGCAGGGTGCCGGTGTCGCGGATCATCTGCAGCGCCTCTTTCCGCAGCACCGCGGCGAAGCCCCTCATCGCGCCGCCTCCTCGGCCTTGCTGCTACTCGCGCCGCTCCCGCCGGTCGTTCCATTCCCGCCGTTCGTCTGCAGGCTGGTCAGGCGCACGAAGACGTCCTCGAGCGAGGGGGCGATGGGGTTCACCTGGACCGGCGCGTGGGCCGCCTCCGCGAGGTCGCGGGCGATCTCCTCGTCGCTCACCCCGGCGTCGACCAGCAGGTGGAGGGCGTTGCCGAAGATCGTCACCTCCCGGACGTAGGCCAGGGTGTGCGTGCGGCCCATCACCGCCGCCGCCCCCTGCTCGCACTCCGCCTTGACCCGCCGCGTGCCGGGCGGCGTCACCTCGGCGAGCTGGGTGAGCTCGTTCGGCCTGCCCTCGACCAGCATGTGCGAGAGGTAGAGGTAGCCCACCTTGCCGCAGCGCTCCGCCTCGTCCATGTAGTGGGTGGTGACGAGGAGCGTGACGCCCTGGGCGGCGAGGTCGAAGAGCAGGTTCCACAGCTCGCGCCGGGCGACCGGATCGATGCCCGCGGTGGGCTCGTCGAGGAAGAGCACGCGCGGCTGGTGCATCACCGCCGCGGCGAGCGACAGGCGCTGCTTCCAGCCGCCGGAGAGCTGCCCCGCCAGTCGGCTCGTGTAGGGGCCGATCTTGGTGAGCTCGATCGCCCAGTCCATGCGCTCCTTGCGGCGGGCGCCGTCGAGGCCGTAGACGGAGGCGAAGAAGCTCAGGTTCTCCGCGACCGAGAGGTCCTCGTAGAGGGCGAATCGCTGCGGCACGTAGCCGATCCGCCGGCGGATCTCCTCGCCGTTGCCGGCGACGTCGAGGCCGTCGACGGCGGCGCGCCCGGCGGTCGGCGCGAGCAGCCCGCAGAGGATGCGGATGAGGGTCGATTTGCCGGAGCCGTTGGGACCCAGGAGGCCGTAGATCTCGCCGCGCGGCACCTCGAGCGAGACGCGGTCGAGCGCCCGCACCTTGCCGAAGTCGCGGCTCACCTCGCGGGCCTCGATGCCGAGCCTGGAGACCGCCGCGACGGCGGGCAAGGCCGGCTCCGGCTCCGCGAGCGCTCCCGCGCTCACGAGCGCGCGCCCTCCGGCGCCGCGGTCCCGCCCGGCTGCAGGTGGACGATCGCCGCCATGCCGGCCTTGAGCTCCGGCGCCGGGTCGATGCGCACCTTGACGCCGAAGACCTGGTCGCTCCGCTGGTCGAGCGTCTGCAGGTTGCGCGGCGTGTACTCGCCCTGGCTGCGGATCTCGACGACGCGGCCGTGGAAGGCGCGGCGGGGGAAGGTGTCGACGGTGACGGCGGCTTCCTGGCCGACGCGGACGAGGCCCATCTGCGTCTCGGGGACGAACACCCGCACCCAGATCTGGTCGGGCTCGAGGAGGGTGGCGACCGACTGGTTGGCGGCGAGGAGGTCGCCGGGGCGCAGGTCCATCGACTCGACGACGCCGTCGGCCGGCGCCGTCACCACCAGCTCCTGGCGCTGGCGCTCCAGGTAGGCGAGGTGCTGGCGCTCGCGGTCGAGGTCGGCGCGCGCGGCGGCGATGTCCTCCGGCCGGTTGCCACGCTCGGCCTCGCGGAAGGTCTCGAGCGCGGTCGCCGCCTTGGCCACCGCCGCGTCGTACTGCTGGCGCGGGATGACGCCCGTCTTCCACAGGTTCTCGAGCCGCGCGCGGTCGGTCTCGGAGGTCTGGGAGTCGATCCGCGCCCGCGCCAGCTCCTCGCTGCGCGGCCCGCGCACCGCCTTCGCGAGCGCCGCTTCCATCCCCGCCACCTGCGCCCGCTGCTGGGTGATCTGGAGGTCCACCAGGTCGGGCTCGAAGGTGACGATCGGCTGGCCGGCCCGGACCCGCGCTCCCTCGTCGACGTGCACGCGGGCGACGCGGCCGCCGACCAGCGAGCCGACCTCGACGCTGCGCTCCTCGATCGAGCCCGAGAGGACGAGCTTGCCGCCCTGATCGCGGTGGGTGTACCAGATCGCGCCCGCGGCGGCTGCGGCCGCTGTAACGGTAATCAGGACGGCGACGGCGATCCGCTTGGATTTCATGGCCTCGGTTCCTCGGCCGGGCGGCGGCGCGGTTTGGCGCGGCGCGCGGCGGTTGGCGTCGTCCCCCGCGTCCACACGTCGAGGAGGGTCTTCAGGTAACGGTCGAAGGGGAAGGGCGGCTCGCAGATGCGCACCACGCGGTGGAGCATCACGTAGGAGTGGAGCGACCCCAGGTAGGCGAGGGCGGCGGCGCGCGGGTCGGCGAGGGACAGCCTGCCGGCGGCGACCGCCCGCCGCAGGTACTCCTCGAGGAGGGCGAGGACGCGCTGCGGCGGCGTCGGGGTGCGGGAGGGGTCGAAGGGCAGGCGGATGTCGGCCGCGCGCTCCACCCGGATCTTCGAGCGCATCCAGCTCGCCACCGTCTCGTCGAGCTTCTGCTCGAGGAACGGCACCATCGCCTCGGCCAGCCGCTTGAGCACCCGCCGCGGGTCCTCCTCGCCGGTGAGCCGGACGAGGAACTCGACCGGCGGCCGGATCTCGCCCTCGCCGGCGCTCATCGCGGCGGCGAACAGCGCCTCCTTGGTCGGCGCGTGGCGGAGGAGGGCGGCGGGGCTCACCTCCACCCGCGCGGCGATGGCGGCGAGGGTCGTCGCCTCGAAGCCGCGCTCGGCGAAGGCGGCGCGCGCCGCGCTGAGCACCGCTTCGCGGGTGACCTTCGGCCGGCGTCCCATGAAAGTAAATATACGACCAGTTATTTATTTGTGTCAAGGCCGACTCCGGCCCCGAAGTTGCAGCGTTCCGGGCCCGACGCCATGTACCCGCCCGACGCCTCCCAACTCTGGCTCCAGATCGGCTGGCTCCTCGTGCTCGCCGTCCCCGTCGCCTGCGTCGCCTGGACGGTGACCCACGAGGAGGTGTTCCGCGAGCCGCGCGAGTACTGCGAGCGGCGGTCGCGCGCCGCGCGCTCGCCCCTCGTCCGCAAGTTCTTTTACCTCTTCACCTGCGAGTACTGCTTCAGCCATTACGTGACGGCCCTCTTCCTCGCCGTCACCCGCTTCCGGCTGCTCCTCGACGACTGGCGGGGGTACCTGATCTCGTTCTTCGCCCTGGTCGCCATGGCGAACGTCTACATGAGCTCCTTCGGCCGCCTGCGCCAGGAGGTCAAGTCCGAGAAGCTGGAGGCGGAGACGAAGGAGAAGATGCTCGAGCGGGTCGAGGCGGCGCGGCCGGAGGCGCGGACGGAGCGCGGCTAGTCGTCGGCCTCGGCCGCCGCGTGGAGGGCGGCGGGCGGCTCGACCGCGAGGACCTCGCGCGCGCGGCCGGCGTCCTCGGCGCGGACGGCGACGCGGCTCAAGGCCACGGGCTGGCCGGAGAAGAAGCCCGCGAGCGGCAGGCGCTCCTCGAGGACGCAGGCGGCGATCCCCTCGACCTCGAGGCGGGTGCGGGCGAGGTGCGCCTCCCAGGGCGCGGTGAACTGGGCGACGGCGACGAGGTCGAGCGGGTCGTCCTGGTCGCCGGCGGCGGCGCGCCCGAGCTCGGACGTCGTCTCGGGCGGCATCGCGCCCTCCGGCATCTCCATCGCGTCCTCCGGCATCTCCGGATCCGGGGGCTCGGACGCCCGCTCGCGGCGGGCCGCGATGTCCTCCTCTTTCCACGCCGCGCCGCAGCTCCGGCAGAGCCAGCGATGCCGGGGGATGGGGATGGGGAGGCCGAGGAGGATCCAGGAGCTCACGAAACCGATCCGCGACCAGCGCTCGAAGGAGATCCGCTCGGACTTGCAGCCCGGGCAGCGCGGGCTCGCCGCGTCCTCCTCGGTGACCAGGTAGATCTCGGGGAGCGCCGCCTCGCGCGAGAGCAGCTCGGCGGCGGCGGCGGCGTCCTCGCCGCGGACCTGCAGGCGGACGCCGCCGGCGGTGGTGATGGTGATCATGCGGGCGAAGTGCTCGTCGGCGATCAGCGACTCGATCCCCGCCGCCTCGAGGCGCGCGCGCGCCAGCTGCGCCGCCCAGGAGGAATCGAAGATGCGGACGGTGATCATCCGCTCCATCTCGTACCTCGCCGACTCGTCCTCGCCGTCCGTCCTCACCGGATCATGCTCGCACAGTTCGCTAGGGAATGCCCGCCGACCGCAGGAGGAGCTGGAGGCCCCAGAAGAGGGCGGCGAAGAAGACGGCGGCGGCCAGGGCTCCCCAGATCGCCGCGGCGCGGCCCTTGAGGCCGGCGAGCGCCCAGTAGGTGCCGGCGACGGCGAGCACCGCGAAGACCAGGTAGAGGGCGATCGCGCCGCGCTCTTCCATCGCTTCAGCTCGTCCCGCCGCCGTGGAACCGCTCGCCGCGCCGCGCCATCTCGCGCAGCAGGCCGGCCGGCTCGAAGCGGGCGCCGAGCCGCGCCGTGCAGGCGTCGAGGCGGTCGACGATCTCGCCGATCCCGCGGCGGTCGGCCTCGCGCAGCAGGCCGCCGCGGAAGGCCGGGAAGCCGAAGCCGAGGATGACGCCGAGGTCGACGTCGGCGGGGTCGGCGATCACCCCGTCCTCCATGCAGCGCGCCGTCTCGTTGAGCATCTGGAGGAAGCAGCGCTCGGCGATCTCGGCGTCCGAGAGGGAGGAGGCGGAGCCGCCGCCGGCCAGCCCGGACAGCGGCTCGACGAGGCGATAGACCGCGGCGTCGGGGTGCTTCTCGCCCTCGCCGTAGAGGTAGAAGCCGCGCCCCGCCTTGCGGCCCAGGCGGCCGTCGGCGGTGAGCCGCGCGAAGACCGGCGGCGGCAGGAGCCGCTCGCCGAGCGCCTCGACCATCACCTCGGAGACGTGGCGGGCGACGTCGAGCCCCACCTCGTCGAGGAGCGCGAACGGTCCCACCGGCCAGCCCCAGCGCGTCATCGCCTCGTCCACGCGGTCGAT
>DATBQN010000326.1:0-7563 GCA_036560825.1 Thermoanaerobaculia bacterium | reverse complement strand
CAAGCCGCCGACGGTCGTCCTCGGCAACCCGCCCCAGGCCGGCGCGGAGCTGGGCGCGGCCGTCGCCGCCTCCGGCGACGCGGTCATCGCGAGCGCCTCGCTGGCCGACGTCGGCGGCGCGGTCGACGCCGGCTCTGTCCTCGCCTGTCCGTCGCCGCTCGGCACGGCGACGTTCAAGATCAGCAAAACGCACGGCAGGGAGGCCTACCGTCCGGGGCAGCTAGTCACCTACACCATCACCGTGACCAACATCGGCACCGGCTCCGGGACCGCTCAGGTGACCGACCTCATTCCGCCGCAGCTGGTGCAACCCGCCTGGTGTCGGGGGCCGGGGTGTACGCCGGACCATGCCGGAAATCTGGACGACACCGTCATCTTGGCCGCTCAGGAAAGTACCGTCTACACCGTCACCGGCCTGGTGCTGCAGGGCACCCGCGACCCGATCGTCAACACGGCCTGCGTCGGTCCCCAAGGCGCCGCCCCGCTCTGTGCCACCGACATCGATCCGAGAGGAGGAGGCACCCCTCAACCGGGCGTGAGCCTCGTCCTGACGCAGAACGACGGCAGCCGCGAGACGGTCTGTCCGGGCAGCGCGCTGACCTACACGATCACCGTCCTCAATCTGGGATCGGCCTTCGCCTCCGGAGTGTTGGTGACCGACACCTTCCCGCCGGCGCTCCACGGCGTCACCTGGACCTGCGCGGGCTCGCCGGGCAACTGCGGAGCCCGGACCGGGGCGGGTACGATCGCCGACCTCGCCTCTCTCCCCCCCGGCGGTGCCGTGACCTACACGGCGACCGGCACCGTGAGCCCTGACGCTACGGGCACGCTCACCAACCAGGCCTGCGCCAACGGCTCGACCTGTAGCGCGGTCGACACGGACCGCGTCGCCTGCACGGGCGATCTCAAGGCGACCAAGACCGACGGCGTCGACACGGTGAGCCGGGGGCAAGCGCTGACCTACACGATCACGGTGAAGAATTTGGGGCCGGACACCATCACCGGAGCCTCGGTGACCGATCCTGTTCCGGCAGGCCTCACGGCTGTCGCCTGGAGCTGTGCCGCCTCGCCGGGCTCGTTCTGCGGACCGGCCGGCGCGGGGCCGATCGCCGACCACGTCACCCTCCCCTCCGGAGGGACGGCGACCTACACGATGACCGCGGTCGTCGGTCCCAACGCCGCGGGCACGATCTCCAACCGGGTCTGCGCCGCGACACCGCCAGGGACCACGGATCCGACTCCCAGCAACGACTGCGCCACCGACGTCGACATCGTCGTCGCGCCGGTGGTCGACATCAAGATCACCAAATCCGGTCCCGCCAACGCCCTGCCCGGACAAGCCGTCGTCTATCCGATCACGGTGACCAACACCGGGACCGCGCCGATCTCCGGCGCCCTGGTGACCGATGCCTTCCCGCCGGCGTTGGAGCAGGTCCGGTGGTGTTGCGGCGCGGGCTGCGCGCCGGTGAACGCCGGCGCGTTCCACGACGTGGCGCTCTCGAGCCTCGGGCCGGGCGGAGCTGCGGTCTGCCAGGTGACGGGCATCGTCGCCCCCGCCTTCACCGGCATCCTCGTCAACACCGCGACCGCCGCCCTCCCCTCGCCGCTCGTCGATCCCACCCCGGAGGACAACGTGGCGACGGTGGAGACGATGGTGATGCCCGGCCCCGGCGTCACCGGCTTCTGCGATGGCATCGACGGCCCGTTCGTCGAGGGCGGCACGATCAGCTACACCTTCGTCCTCCGGAATGGCGGCCCATTCACGCAGGCGGACAACCCGGGCGACGAGTTCACCGACGTGCTGCCCCCGCAGCTCACCTTGCTGAGCGCCAGCGCCAGCAGCGGCACTGCCACCACCCTAGGCAACACCGCGAGCTGGAACGGCGCCATCCCAGTGAAGGGTGCGGTGACGATCACCGTGACCGCGATGATCAACGCCGGCACCGCCGGGATGACGATCTGCAACCAGGGTGCGTTCGCCTTCGACGCCGACGGAGATGGAGCGAACGAATCGCACGGCCTGACTGACGATCCCGCTCTTCCCGGCGCCGCCGACCCCTGCTGCTTCCGCGTCCTCATTCCTCCCGAGATCCCGGCCCTCGCGCCCTCGGCGCTCGCGCTCCTGGCGCTCCTCCTCGTCGCGGCCGCGCTGTGGCGCCTCCGTCGCCGGCGGGTCGCCTGAGAGCGGGCACCCCTCGATCTCTGACCTCGTGACCGTGGTCTTCATGCGCACCTCCGCGCCGAAGCTGCAAGATTTTTTTCACCAGAAACAAGCCGCCGGCCGGCTCAGGCAACCTTGTCCTCGACCTGCTCGTAAGAGTCTGCGGGAGAGGCGATCCTGTTCGCTTCCCGATCCGGAGGCTCGACTCATGCGCGCCGTCACTCTCGCCGTCGTCACGCTCCTCATTGCCACCGGCCAGGCCTTTGCCCAGGAGGTCTCCGAGCTGCCCGTCCCGACCGGGGGCAACGGCCGCAGCCAGCGGTCGGAGGTCTCGCAGTGGATCGGGCCGGTGAAGGTCTCGATCGGCTATCACAGCCCCAGCGTGGGGCGCGACGGCGACGACCGCAGCGGCCACATCTGGGGCGAGCTCGTGCGCTACGGCTTCTCCGACGAGGGCTTCGGCCCGTCGCACGCGGCGCCGTGGCGGGCGGGCGCCAACGAGACGACCACGATCAGCTTCTCGCACGACGTCCGGGTCGAGGGGAAGGACCTCAAGGCCGGCACCTATGGGCTCTTCGTCGAGGTCGAGCCCGGCGGACCGTGGACCTGGATCTTCTCGCGCGCCGCGAGCGGCTGGGGGAGCTACCAGTACGATCCTCAGGACGACGTGCTGCGGGTGCCCGCCACGCCGCGCGACGCACCCCCGACCGAATACCTGACCTACGGCTTCGAGAGCCGGCGCGAGGATTCGGCGGTCGCCTTCCTGCAGTGGGAGAAAAAGAGCCTGCCGCTCCGCATCGAGGTCCCCGACGTCAACGCGATCTATGTCGCCGAGATGCGCCAGCGGCTCCTCGGCTGGCCGGGCTTCAAGTACCAGGATTGGCAGGAGGCGGCGCAGTTCTGCGCCGACCACAAGATCAATCTTGACGAGGCGCTGGTGTGGGCCGACCGGGCGATCCACGAGCCGTTCCGCGGCGCCGCGCTCGGACGCGAGGACTTCTCGACGCTGTCGACCAAGGCCGACGTCCTCGCCGCCCTCGGACGCTCGGGCGAAGCCGACGCGCTCATGGACAGGGCGCTGCAGATGCCGGGGACGTCGATGATCGAGGTGCACTTCTACGCCACCGGGCTCCTCGCCGCCGGCCGCAAAGAGCGCGCGCTCGCCGTGTTCCAGCTCAATCAACGCCGCCATCCCGAGGAGCCCTTCTGGACCTCGTTGGGCCTGGCGCGCGCCTACGGCGCGCTCGGCGAGAAGGCGAAGGCGATAGCCGCCTGGGAGGTCGCGCTGCGCCGGGTGCCCCCCTCGCAGCGCGCCAACGTGCCGCGCTTCGAGAAGTCGCTCGCCGCGCTCAAGAAGGGCGCCTCCTGACCGCCCGTCTCCGCGGGCCCGCCGCCTCGCCCTAGCTCTCGTCCGCCGTGGGGCCGTAGACCGGGGGGACGGGGACGTCGAGGAGCCGCAGGTACACCGAGAGCTGTCCGCGGTGGTGGTAGCTGTGGTTCAGCATCGCGGAGCGCAGGAACTCGAGCCGCGGGCGCGAGAGCATCGTCACGCCGGCCCGCCGCATGGTGGTCGTCCGCGCCAGGGCGGAGTCGTCCATCTTGGCGAGCAACGCCTTCGCCTCGGCGATCTGCCGGTCGAAGCCCTCGACGATCTCCGCCGCCGTCTCGGGCATCGGCGGAGCCTTGACGGCGGTGACCTCCACCTCGTCCTCCTGGACGAACATGGCGATGCGCCTCGGGATCGAGGCGACGTGCCAGGCGAGCTCGCCGACCGACTTCGATTTCGGGTGCGGCTTCCACGCCAGCTTGTCCGGCGGGATGCGCTCCAGCACCCGGCGCGTGGTCTCGGCTTCGCGGCTCAGCTCTTCGAGGATCGGATCGATCGCGGTCATGGTCACCTCCGGGAACGGATCTTAGCCGAGGACGCTAGATCGGTGAGCCCGGCGGGGCGTGGCCGGCGCAGCGGAGGACCGCGACGAAGCGGCGGTCGCCGCGCAGGGGGTCGGCCACGGGGTCGTAGGGAAGGAAGGGGAGCTCCCAACCAAAGTGCTGCCGACAGGCCTCCTCCAGGAGGTCGAGGGCGGCGCTCCGGTCGCCGCCGGCGAGCGCGGCGACCGCCAGATCCGCGGGGGAGAGGCCAACCGCCGCCCGCAAGCCGGCAAACCAGGCCCAGAAGTCGTGGAGGCGGGCAAAGCGGGGGGGTGGCGGAGCCTTCAGGTAGGAGGCGAGGAGCGCGGCGAGCGCCCGCGCCGGCGGCAGCGCCGCCACCTCGTCGCCTCGGCTCTCCGCGGCGAGCACCCAGTAGAACAGCGCCCCGCCATTTCGCGGCTCGAGGCGAGAGGCGAGCCGCGCCTGCCGGATGGCCTCGTCGTAGTGCCGGGCCAGGTAGTGGAACCAGACGAGGTCGGAGGTGACCAGCATGCTCGCCGGGTCGAGCCGCCGCGCCCGTTCCCCTTCCGCGATCGCCTCGTCGAGCCGGCCGACGGCCGCCAGGTACTTGGCGTAGGAGAGGTGGGCCTCCGGCGAGCGCGGCTCCTCGGCCAGGGCGAGCCCCAGCTCGGCCCCGGCCCGCCGGAGGTCGTAGAGCGCGAAGAGCGACAGCTCGCCGAGCGCGCGATGGGCCTGCGCGGCCTCGGGATCCCTGGGATCGAGCCGCAGGGCCTGCCGCGCAGCGGCCTCCACGCCGCCCGCGAACTGTGCCGCAGGGCGCGAGAAGCCGCCGAGCTGCGCATGGGCGAGCGAGCTCCAGGCGGCGGCGAAGCGGGGAGCCAGCCGGGTGGCCCGTTCCAGCTCCGCGACGGCCTCGGCTTCCCTGCCGGGCCGGCGGGACAGGTAGAGCCCCCGGAAATACGCCTCGCGGGCCGCCGGAGGGACGGGTCGGGCCTCGCGCCGGTTGCCGCGTGCTCCTCCTCCGGTGCCCAGGAGGAGGAGCACGAGGAGGGCGCCCGCCGCGCGGCGGCGCCATCCCCGCACCGGCGCCGCCGCAGCGGGCGGCTCTTCGGCCCGCGGCGGGAGGACGCCGTCCTCGAGGCGCCGCACCGGCGGCAGGAAGCGGTACCCGAAGCGCGGCAGGGTCTCGACGAAACGCGGCTCGGCGAACGAGTCGTCGAGGGCGCGGCGGAGCTGGCGGACGGCGAAGTTGAGCCCCGGCTCGACCTCCAGGAAGGTCTCGTCCCCCCAGAGCTGGCGGCGGAGCTCGTCGCGGCTCACCGCGCTCCCGGCATGGAGCGCCAGGAGCCGGAGGAGGCGGGCTGGCTGGCGCTGCAGCTTGACCGGCAGGCCGTCGCGGGTGAGCTCGAGGGTATCGAGCCGCAGCTCGAAGCCCTCGAAGAGGAGGCGGCCGGACGAGGGGTCAGGAGGAGGCGTGCCCATAGCAGGGTCTACGCTCGCGGGGCCCGCCGGGTTCGCCCCCGCTCATCGCCGGCTCATCCACCGCTCATCCCTCGCTCCTCGATCCGGCGCCCGCGGCGCGCTACGAAGGGAGCACGGCCGGGCCGGTCGCACCGGCTGGCCGGACGCGGGCCCCTGCCGGGACAGCGCGGCCCGCGGCAACTCGACCTCCCGGAGATCGAAAGGAGCTCGCATCATGAAACGCCAAGTCCTCTTCCTCTTCGCCCTCGTCCTCTTCCTCCTCGCCAGCGTGTCCGCCCGGGCGGAGGCCGGCTGCCTCCATCCGGGAGCGACCCCCGCGATGACCCCGGCCGTCGCGACCGCCGCCCCGCTCTCGCTCCAGGATGCCTCGGGGGCTTCCCGGCCGGCATGGCTCTCGTCGCTGCCCTTGACCTGCTGCGACGTATGTCTCCTCGATGAGGAAGGCTGCCTGAACGACTGCAAGCATCATCCCGCCTGTATGGCGGCCTGCTACGGAGCCTACAGCGAGTGCGTACGGAGCTGCGGCACCTCCTGCTGAGGAGTTCGCGTCCTGCGATCCACCGAGGGGGCCCGGGCAGCCGGTGCCCCCTCCTTTTCCCAGCTCGATTGCGGACCGCTACAGCCCCTCCCGCTGTGGCTCGCGCAGCGGGATCAGCCGCCGCGCCACGTCGAGCTCCCAGGGCCGCGCGTAGATGCCGGTCGCGTAGCGCCAAGAGGCGAGCGTCCTCAGGACCGCCTTCCCCCAGGCCGGGGTCTTGTGGTCCTGGACGGTGGGGAAGCGGCAACCGAGGACTTTCCCGAAGTCCTTCACCCGGCGCTTGATCTTCGGCGTCAGCCAGGGGGCGTCCTGGTGGCAGACATAGTCGAGCCAGCGGCGCTCGGTCCACTCCTCGGGGGTGGTGGGGAGGGGCGGGCCCTCGGGCCCGTAGGTCTCGAGGACGGGGAGGCGCGGGCCGGCGCCGTCGACGGCGACGGCGCGGGGGTCGCGCTGCGGCATCGGGCTGTAGAAGTAGAGGATCACCTCGCACTGCGGGTGGATCTCCTTGACCCGCTGGACGAAGGAGAGCGTCTTCTCGACCTCGCCCTCGGGGTCCTCGGGGCCGCCGAGGACGAAGGAGAACTCCGGGATCACCCCGTGCTCGCGGCAGCGGCGGGCGACCTCGAAGGTGTGCTCGACGCGGCTCCCCTTCTTCATCCGGCGCAGCACCTCGTCCGACGCCGCCTCGGCGCCGATGTAGCTCATCCGGTAGCGGCTCCTCTCGATCAGCTTCCAGGTCGGCGCGGAGAAGTTCGCCAGGGTGTCGGCGCGAGCGTACGACCACCACGGCATGCCGAGCCGGCCGAGCACCTCGAGCACCGGGACGCTCGCCTCCTCGGTGTCGAAGAAGTTGTGGTCGTAGAACTGGATCGAGTCGGCGCCGAGGCCCTGGAGCGCCCGCAGGTCGCGCTCGAGCCGCGCCGGCGCCGAGAGCCGGGTGTGGCCGTTCCACATCGAGACGACGCCGCAGAAGGTGCAGTGGTAGCGGCAGCCGAGGGCGGCCTGGTGGACGCCGGTGCGCCGTCCGAGGAACGAGGGGCGGAGGTAGCCGGGAACGTCGCCCGCCCGCGCGTAGGGGAGCGGCGGGAAGGCGTCGGGCGGACGGAAGGGGCGCTCGGGGTTGTGGACGATGCGCTCCCCGTCCTTGAAGGTGAGGCCGCGGATGGACGCGACGGCCGCGGGATCGGAGGCCGAGGCGGCGAGCCCGTCGGCGTAGCGCGGGGCGCCGGCCGCGGGGAGCGCCGCCAGGAGCTCGAGGAGCGTCTCCTCCCCCTGGCCGCGCACGACGTAGTCGACGTAGGGCGCGTTGACCGCGGCGGCCGGATAGAGGGTGGGGAAGTAGCCGCCCCAGGCGATGGGGATCTCCGGATGGGCGGCGCGGAGGGCGGCGGCGATGGCGATCGCCGGCCCCACCTGCGGGCCGGGCATCACGGTCATGGCGACGAGCGCCGTTTCCTTTTCGCCGACTGCGCGCAGCACGCTGCCGGCGGCG
>DATBQN010000325.1:0-4795 GCA_036560825.1 Thermoanaerobaculia bacterium | reverse complement strand
CTTCCGGGCCGCCGTCGAGAAGAAGGGTCCAGAGACCTTCGGCCTCTTCAGCTGCTCGAAGACGACGAACGAGATGAACTACCTGGCGCAGAAGCTCGCGCGAGCGGTGCTGGGCAGCAACAACATCGATAGCTGCAACCGGACCTGACACGCTCCCAGCGTCGTCGGTCTGGCGACGGTCTTCGGGATGGGCGGCGGCACGAGCTCCTATCGGGAGGTCGAGGAGACGGACGTCGTCATCCTCTGGGGGAGCAACGCCCGCGAGACCCATCCGATCTACTTCCATCACGTCCTCAAGGGCATCCACAACGGCGCCCGGCTCTTCGTCGTCGATCCGCGCCGCACCTCGTCGGCCGGATGGGCGGTCGGCCACCTGGCGCTCGACGTGGGCACCGACATCGCCCTCGCCAACGCCGTGGCGCGGGAGATCCTCGCCGCGGGCCTCGAGAATCGCGGCTTCATCGAGCACGCCACCAGCGGCTTCGAGGACTTCCGGCGCCAGGTCGAGCCCTGGACGCTCGAGCGCGCCGCCGAGGTCACCGGCGTGCCGGCGGCGGCGATCCGCGAGCTCGCCCACGCCTACGCCCGCGCCGACCGCGCTCAGCTCTGCTGGACGCTGGGCATCACCGAGCATCACAACGCGGTCGACAACGTGCGCGCCCTCATCAACCTCGCCCTCTTGACCGGCCACGTCGGCCGCTACGGCTCGGGGGTGAACCCCCTGCGCGGACAGAACAACGTGCAGGGCGGCGGCGACATGGGCGCGCTCCCCGACCGGCTGCCGGGCTTCCAGCACGTCGAGAACGCCGAGCTGCGGGCCAGGTTCGAGCGCGCCTGGGGCCGGCCCATCCCGCCCCGGAGCGGCTGGCACCTCTCCGGCATGTTCGACGCCATGGAGCGCGGCGAGCTGACGGCCCTCTACGTCATCGGCGAGAACCCGGCGAGCTCCGAGGCGGACCGGCATCGCACGCGGCACCTGCTGGAGAGCCTCGAGACGCTGGTGGTCCAGGACATGCTCCTCACGGAGACCGCCCGGCTCGCCGACGTGGTGCTGCCCGCGGCCGCGGGCTGGTGCGAGTCCGAGGGCACGGTGACGAGCAGCGAGCGCCGCGTCCAGCGCGTGCGCCGCGCCCTGCCGCCGCCGCCGGGCGTGCGCGACGACCTCGAGATCCTCGCCGAGCTCGCCCGCCGGCTGGGGCACGACCTCGGCAACCCCACCGCGGAGGAGCTGTGGGACGAGGTGCGCTCCCTCTCCCCCGCCCACGCCGGCATGTCCTACCGCCGTCTGGACACCGAGAGCGGCCTCCAGTGGCCCTGCTACGACGAGTCGCACCCGGGGGAGATGTACCTCCACGGCCGCCTGTGGGAGCGGCCGGTCGTCGGCCCGCGCGCGCCGTTCGCCTGTGTCGACGACGAGCCGCCGGTCGAGGCCCTGAGCCCGGAGTTCCCCCTTCGCCTGACCACCGGGCGTCGTTTGGATTCCTACAACACGGGCGTGCAATCGGCGCTCTACGCATCGCCCATGCGGCGCGGCGAGACCCTCGATCTCTCCCCCGAGGACGGGCGGCGCCTGGGAGTGACCGATGGCGAGCCCGTGCGCGTGGTCTCCCGGCGCGGTGCCGTGGTCGCCCCGGCGCGCATCGATCCGGGCCTGCGGCCGGGCCTCGTCTTCCTCACCCCCCATTTCCCCGACGAGGTGGCGACCAACGACCTCACCGTGGACGCCACGGACCCCCAGTCCGGCACCTCCGAGTTCAAGGCCACCGCGGTGCGGGTCGAGCGGGCGGACCCGCTCGCCAAGGCCGCGGCGGCGGTGGAGATGCCGGAGCCGGTCGCCGCCGGTTGACCTGATCGAACCGGCCTGATCGAATCGCCTGATCGATATGGATCTGCACTTCACGGCCGGCGAGCCCAGCGCGGAGGAGAGGGAGGCCGTCGACGGCTGTCTCGCCGAGCTGGCGCCGGCGCCCGGCGTCGACCGGCGCCAGTATCTCCTTCCCGTCCTCCGCGCCATCCAGGGGCGAGCGGGCTGGATCAGCCCGGCAGCCCTGAACCATGCCTGCCGCCGGCTCGAGGTGCCTCCCGCCGAGGCCTTCGGCGTGGCCGACTTCTTCGCTCTCCTGGAGACCCGCCCCCGGCCGCCGGTCGCTGTGCACGTCTGCGACGACATCGGCTGCCGTTTCCGCGGCGGCGAAGCCCTCTGCGCCGAGATGGAGATAATCGCCGGACCCGCGGACGGCCGCGTGGCCTGGCATCGCAGCCCCTGCCTCGGCCTCTGCGAGCGCGCCCCGGCGGTCCTCGTCCTCGCGGCCGGCGATCCGCCGCGGGAGGAGGCGATCGCTCCGGCGACGGGCGACGACGTCCGCGCCGCCATCGCCGGCCGCCCGGCGAAGCCCCTCGACCTCGCCCGCTCCGTGCCGCAGATGGGGCAGCCCGGACTCACGCTGCTCGCCCGCATCGGCCGGGTGGACCCTGCGAGCCTCGACGACTACCGCGCCGCGGGCGGCTTCGCGGCTCTCCGCCGCGCCTTCGAGATGGGCCCGGAGCGGGTGGTGCGCGAGGTGATCGACGCCAAGCTCGTGGGCCGCGGCGGCGCCGCCTTCCCCACCGGCCAGAAGTGGCTGGGGGTGCGCTCGACCTCGCTGCCGCGCTACCTCGTCTGCAACGCCGACGAGTCCGAGCCGGGGACGTTCAAGGACCGCGTGCTGATGGAGGGCGATCCCTTCGCGCTCGTCGAGGCGATGACCATCGCCGGCTTCGCCACCGGCTGCGAGAAGGGGTATCTCTACATCCGCGGCGAGTACGCCCTGGCCGCCGAGCGGCTCGCCGGCGCCCTGGCGCGCTGCCGCGACCGCGGGTACCTGGGCGAGGACATCCTGGGCGACGGCGTACGCTTCGACATCGAGCTGCGGCGCGGCGCCGGGGCCTACATCTGCGGCGAGGAGACCGCCCTCATCAACTCCCTCGAGGGCCGCCGCGGCGAGCCGCGCAACAAGCCGCCCTTCCCCACCCAGGTCGGCCTCTTCGGCCGGCCCACCGTGATCAACAACGTGGAGACGCTCGCCAACGTCCTCCCCATCCTGCTCCACGGGAGCACGGCTTTCGCTAGCACGGGGACCGAGCGCTCGACCGGCAGCAAGCTCTTCTGCCTCTCGGGGCACGTCGCCCGGCCGGGCGTCTACGAGGCGCCCTTCGGCATCACGCTGCGGCAGCTCCTCGACCTGGCTGGCGGGATCGGTGGCAGCGGGCGCCTGCAGGCCGTGCTCCTCGGCGGCGCCGCCGGCGCCTTCGTCACCCCGGACGAGCTCGACGTGCCGCTGACGTTCGAAGGGACGCGCGCCATCGGGGCCAGCCTGGGCTCGGCCGTGGTGATGCCCTTCGACGACAGCGTCGATCTCGCCCAGGTCCTCCTCCGCATCGCGCGCTTCTTCCGCGATGAGTCGTGCGGGCAGTGCGTGCCCTGCCGCGTCGGCACCGTGCGCCAGGAGGAGGTCCTCGCCCGGTTGAGCGCGGAGCGGCCGCTGGGATCTCGTGACCAGGAGCTCCACCTGCTCCGCGAGGTCGGTCAGGCGATGCGCGACGCCTCGATCTGCGGCCTCGGCCAGACGGCGTCGAGCGCCCTGGAATCCGCTCTCGCCAAATTCCCCGTCTTCCAGGAGACGCGATGAGCGCCGGCGACGCCCCCGACTCGCTGACGCCGGTCCCGCGCGGGCCGGTGCCGGTCGCTCCGCCGCCGCGGCCCCGCGAGAGGGTCGAGCTGACGATCGACGGCCGGCCCGTGGCGGTGCCGGCCGGGGCGACCCTCCTCGACGCGGCGCGGCAGCTCGGGATCGAGACGCCCACTCTCTGCTTCCTCGAGAACCTCACGCCGGTCAACGTCTGCCGCGTCTGCGTCGTCGAGGTGGAGGGCGCCCGCACGCTGGTCCCGGCCTGCTCGCGCCAGGCCGAGGCCGGCATGGTCGTGAAGACGGATTCCGAGCGCGTCCGCCTCTCCCGTCGGCTCGTCCTCGAGCTCCTCGGCTCCTCGGTGGACCTCTCCACCGCCCCCCAGGTCCAGGAGTACATGGAGAGGTACGACGCGCGGCCGGAGCGCTTCGGCCCTCCGGCGGCGCCCGCCGCCGTCGGCGAGCGCGACGCGGCCAGGCCCGGCCATCATCACCCCCCTCCGGCGGACGCCGCGGCGACGGTCGGCCAGCCGGTCAAGGTCGACAACGACCTCTACGTCCGCGACTACGCCAAGTGCATCGTCTGCTACAAGTGCGTCGAGGCCTGCGGCACGGACGCCCAGAACACCTTCGCCATCGCCGTGGCGGGGCGCGGCTTCGAGGCCCGCATCTCGACCGAGTACGATGTCCCGCTGCCGGGCTCGGCCTGCGTCTACTGCGGCAACTGCATCGGCGTCTGCCCGACCGGCGCGCTGATGTTCCGGAGCGAGCACGAGATGCGCCAGGCGGGCACCTGGGACGCCGCCCGCCAGACCGCCACCGATACCATCTGTCCCTACTGCGGCGTCGGCTGCACGCTGACCGTCCACGTCCAGGACGAGAAGATCGTCAAGGTCGGCTCGCCGATCGAGCAGCCGGTGACCCACGGCCACCTCTGCATCAAGGGCCGCTTCGGCTGGGAGTTCGTGAACCGCAGGGAGTAGCCCACCGTCCTCGGGGTCGCTCCATGGCCCGCTTCCTGCAGCGCAATCCCGCGGACGGATCGCCGCGAGGAGACGCGGGCGGAGGCGGAGATGACCTTCTCGAAGCTGTTCGATTCCGTGGCGGGCGCGATGGCGCGCTGGCCGGTC
>DATBQN010000324.1:0-2682 GCA_036560825.1 Thermoanaerobaculia bacterium | reverse complement strand
AGCCTCGCCGGCGCGCCGGTCGTCGAGCTGGGCCGCGCCCTCCGCCTCGCCCCCGACTTCGCGCCCGCCGGCACCAACGTCGACTTCGTGCGCTTTCCTGCGCCCGGCGCCGTCGAGATCCGCACCTACGAGCGCGGCGTCGAGGACGAGACGCTCTCCTGCGGCACCGGCGCCCTCGCCGCGGCGGCGGTGGCGATGGCGCTCGGGAAAGCCCGGGCGCCGCTCGCGATACACACGCAGAGCGGCCTCGCCCTCCGCGTCGAGGTCCGCGAGGCCGCGGGCGCCGGCCGCTGGTCGCTCGGCGGGGATGCCCGGATCGTCGCCGCCGGCGACCTGCTGCCGGCGGCCGAGCTCTCCCCGGCGCCACCCGCCTGGTCCTGATCCCGGTCTGGATCTGGGGGAAGCCGGGCGCGATTTTCAGATCCGCTACAATGGCGGCGCCGGGCGCCCGCCCGGCGGGTTGTTCGCGGGTGGACGAGGGTTCGAGGGTCGGAGCGATGACGAGCACACCCCGGCGGGTCGCGGCCATCGTGCCCGCCTACAACGAGCAGGAGACCCTGGCGGAGGTCCTCTCCGTCCTCAAGGCCACCCCTCTCCTCGACGAGCTGATCGTCGTCTCCGACGGCTCGACGGACGAGACCGTCGCCATCGCCCGCGGCATGAAGGTGAAGACCATCCACCTGCGGCGCAACCAGGGCAAGGCCGCGGCCATGGCGATGGGGGTCGCCCACACCGAGGCGGAGATCCTCGTCTTCGTCGACGGCGACATCCTGAACTTGACCGAGGCGATGCTCGAGCGGCTGGTGCGGCCGGTGCTCGACGGCGTCTCCGACATGAACGTCGGCATCCGCAACCGCGGCCGCCTCCTGAACGCCTTCCACCGCACCTTCGGCCCGCTCCTCTCCGGCATCCGCTGCCTGAGGCGCGAGGTGTTCGAGGCGGTGCCGGAGGAGCAGATCGCCGGCTTCGCCATCGAGACCGGGCTCAACTGGTCCTGCCGCCAGCTCGGCTTGCGGACCACGACGACCGTCTTCTTCCACCTGAAGCACCTGGTCAAGGAAAAGAAACGCGGCTTCCGGCGCGGCTCGCGCGCCCGCGTCGAGATGTTCGTCGCCGTCTTTCGCGCCTATCTCGCGCTCTCGATGAAGCCCCCCGTTCCGCGCCGCCCCGACAGCTCCCGACCGCTCGCGCCGGAGCGCGAGTACGTCATCTTCTCCTGAGGTCGAGAGCGCTGGCCGCGACGTTCCCCCCCGTCGAAGAGCAGCTCGCGCTCTTGAAGCGCGGCGCGGTCGACCTGGTCGACGAGGCGCAGCTCCGCGCCAAGCTCCTGCGGGCGGAGAAGACCGGCACGCCGCTCACCGTCAAGACCGGCTTCGACCCTTCCTAGCCCGACCTCCACCTCGGGCACAGCGTGCTGCTGCGCAAGATGCGCCACTTCCAGCAGCTCGGCCACCGGGTGGTCTTCCTGATCGGCGACTTCACGGCGCGCATCGGCGATCCCACCGGCAAGAAGGCGACGCGGCCGCAGCTCGACGAGGAGCAGGTCAAGGCCAACGCCCTGACCTACCAGCGCCAGGTCTTCCGCGTCCTCGACCGCGAGAAGACGGTGGTCGACTACAACGACCGCTGGCTGGGACAGCTCGGCGCCCACGGCATCGTCCGCCTCGCCGGCCGCTACACGCTGGCGCGGATGATGGAGCGCGAGGATTTCCGCACCCGCTTTCGGGAGAATCAGCCGATCCACCTCCACGAGCTGCTCTACCCGCTCGCTCAAGGGTACGACTCGATCGCGCTCCGCGCCGACGTCGAGCTCGGCGGCCACGACCAGATCTTCAACCTCCTCGTCGGCCGCGATCTGATGAAGGAGGAGGGCATGGAGCCGCAGGTGGTGCTCACCGTGCCGCTCCTGGTGGGGCTCGACGGCAGCGAAAAGATGTCGAAGAGCCTCGGCAACTCGATCGCCGTCGAGGACTCGGCCCGCGAGATGTACGGCCGGACGATGTCGATCCCCGACGCCCTGATGTGGGACTGGTATCTCCTGCTGACCGACGTGCCGGAGGCGGAGATTGCGGCGCGGCAGGCCGCGGTCGAGGCGGGGCGCCAGCATCCCAAGGCGGCGAAGAGCGCGCTCGCGAGGCAGCTCGTCGCCCAGTATCACGGCGATCCCGCGGCGCTCGAGGCCGAGGCCGAGTTCGAGCGCGTGTTCGCGGCCGGCGGCGTGCCGGACGAGATCGACGAGCGCGAGCTCGCGGGCGGCGCGAGGCCGCTGCGCACCCTCCTCGTCGAGACGCGGGCCGCGGCCTCGAGCAACGACGCCGTCCGCCTCATCCGCCAGGGCGCGGTGACGGTCGACGGCGAGCGCGCCGACGACCCCTTCCGCGAGCTGCCGCCGCGGACCGAGCCCTACCTGCTGAAGGTCGGGAAGCGGCGGTTCGTCCGCGTGCGCCTGACCGCCTGAGCCGTGCCCGGCGCCGCTGGGTGCATAATCGGGGACGGCTCGAGCCGCAGATGACCGCTCCCCTCGTCTCCTCGCTGTTGCTGGCGCTGCTCGCCCCCCTTCCGGTCGCGCCGGTCGCGCCGGCCGCGCCGGCGCCGGTGCACGCCGAGGGCAGGGCTTACGGCGTGCCGGTGGCGATCGAGGTTCGCGACCTGCCGGAGGACGCCGCGCGGGCGGCGACCGGC
>DATBQN010000323.1:0-7336 GCA_036560825.1 Thermoanaerobaculia bacterium | reverse complement strand
AGCCCGACCCGCTCTCCGAGCGCGAGCGGCAGGTGCTCCGCCTCGCCGCCGACGGCCGCTCGACCGCGGCGATCGCCGCCGAGATCCACCTCTCCGAGGGCACCGTGCGCAACTACCTCTCGGAGGCCATCGGCAAGCTCGGCGCCGAAAACCGCGTCGAGGCGGCGCGCATGGCGCGCGAGAAGGGCTGGCTCTGAGCCGCTCGGCTCGGCCTAGGCGGGCGCCTCCGCCACGGAGAGGCGCGCCAGGGCGAGGGCACCGAGCGAGAGGCCGAGGTCGCGGAGCGCGACGTCGAAATAGCCGGGGATGAGCAGCAGGTTGACGATGATCCCCCACAGCCAGACGGCGACCAGGTAGCCGCCGAAGCGGGGCTTGAACCAGACGACCAGCGCGGCGACGATCTCGATCACCCCCACCACCTGCATGAAGGCATGGCCGGAGAAGGGGAGGAGGTGCGCGATCGCCGGCGCCAGGTACTGGTCCCAGTCGCAGAGCAGGTGGGTGAACTTGTCGAGGCCCGCGAGCAGCGGCGCCACCGTGAACGCGACGTGCAGGATGTGGAAGGCCTGCTTCGCGGGCGTGGAAGTCGACGGCATGGTGAGTCCTCCTTGTTCAGGGATTGCAGCGATTTGGGCGAGCGGGCGGGGTCGCCCCAGCCACCCTGAGTACAGAGCCGCAGCGGGGCCCGAGGTTACGGGTCGCGTTCCCGCGCGTTGCTGTAACCTTTCCCTCGCCGCCGACTCTCTGTCCTGGAAGGGAGCGCGATGCAGATCGAGGCCCCGAGGAACCCGCCAGCCGGCTCACGGCAAGATCCGCGCCTCGACGGCTCTTCCGAGCCTCCGTCCGAGGCGCTCTCCGACGAGGAGGTCGCCGCGCGCGTGCTCGCCGGCGAGCGCGAGCTCTTCGAGATCCTCATGCGCCGCTACAACCAGCGGCTCTTCCGCGTCGCCCGCGGCATCCTGAACGACGACGCCGAGGCCGAGGACGTGATGCAGGACGCCTACGTGCGCGCCTACCATCACCTGGATCAGTTCGCCGGCCGCGCCCGTTTCGCCACCTGGCTCACCCGCATCGCCGTCTACGAGGCGCTGGCGCGAGCCCGGCGCCGCGGCAGGTCGGTGGAGATCGACGCCATGCCCGAGACCCGCCAGGAATCCATCGCCGCCCTACGCTCGGCCGAGCGCGACCCCGAGCGGCGAGCGATCGACCAGAATCTCAAGGCCGTGCTGGAGTCGGCGATCGCCGCCCTGCCCGCGAACGCGAGGCTGGTGCTCATGCTCCGGGATGTCGAGGGTCTCTCGACGGCTGCCACCGCCGAGTGCCTGGAGATCGAGGTCCCCGCCGTCAAGACCCGCCTCCACCGCGCCCGCGGCCTGCTGCGCCGCCGCCTCGCCGAGCAGGCCGGCGCCGCCTGCACCGGCGCCTTCGCCTTCCAGGGCGCCCGCTGCGACCGCGTGGTCGCCAACGTCCTCGCCCGCATCGAATCGAGAAGGCGGCAAATGATGCCAGACCTGGAAGCTCAGCCTTGAGATACCTTCCGCGCCGTCATTCTGAGCGCAGCGAAGAATCTGGGCGGGGGAGCCTACAAAGTCAATCCGCGCGCCGCTATCTCTCCTCCTTCTCCCCGATCATCGCGTACTGCGCGCCGAGGGGGAGCCAGGCGAGCCGCGGCTCCAGCGGCCGCAGCCAGGCGAGCGCCCGCGGCAGGAAGACGATGTAGTCGCGGCGCACGACGCGGAGCCCGGCGGTCTCGAGATAGCGGGAGGACTCCTTGGGCGGCAGGAGCTCGACGCCGTCGTCGAAGGGACAGCGCTCCACCACCCGCCGCGTCACCGGGTTCGCCGGGTTGTGCTCGAAGAGGGCGAGCCGGCCGCGCGGGGCGAGGCGGCCGGCGAGCGACCGAATGGTCTCCTGCCGCTCCGCGCGGTCGACGTGGTGCAGGACGTTGGCGGCGACGATCAGCCCGTAGTCGTTGGCGAGCCGGCCGGCGTCCGCGGTGAAGACGCCGCGCCCGGCGAGCGCCGGATCGACGCGGCGCACGCTCTCCTCCGAGACGTCGAAGCCGTCGAGCCGCGCGGGAGCCAGGTACCGGGCGAGGAAGCCCGCGAGGAGCCCCACCCCGCAGCCGAAGTCGAGCACTCTGCCCCCGAGAGCCGGCGGGACGACGCGGGCGAGATAGCGCGCCTTGTACTCGGCGAAGTAGGCCGACTCCTCGCCCGAGGCGGCGACCGAGCGATCGAGGATCTTCTCGTAGTCGCCGGCGAAGCGATCGAACTCCATGCGTCCACGACCCTCCGCGGGGCCTCAGTGCAGCGCGCTCTGCACCGGCGGCAGGAAGGCCTCGGCGCCGCGCGGCGGCCCCAGCCCCCAGCCCTCGCCGTCCGGGCCGGCGGTCAAGATGCGCGGGCCGTCGTGGGCGATCGCCACGGTGTGCTCGAAGTGAGCGCTGGCGCGCCCGTCGGTGGCGACGTAGGTCCAGCCGTCGTCGAGCATCCGCACGTCCTTGGTCCCGACGTTGACCATCGGCTCGATGGCGATGGTGAGGCCGGGCCGGATCTCGAAGTCGTGGCGGTTGCCGGTCCAGGAGTTGGGCACCTCGGGCGGCTCCCAGAGGTTGCGGCCGATGCCGTGCCCCACCAGGCTCTCGACGACGTGGAAGCCGGCGCCGCGGACGAAGGCCTCCATCTCGCGCGCCACCTCGCGCCAGCGCCGCTTGACGCCGAGGAGCGAGAGCGCGATGCGGAGCGCCTCCTCGGTCACCGCGAGGAGGCGCGCCCGCTCGGGATCGAGCGCTTCCAACGGGCCGACCGGATAGGTGATCGCGGCGTCGCCGCACCAGCCGGCGAGGCGCGCGCCGACGTCGACGCTCACCACGTCGCCCTCGCGCAGGCGGCGCGGGCCGGGGATGCCGTGGACGACCTCCTCGTTGATCGAGATGCAGGTGGCGGCGGGGAACGGCACCTTGCCGGGGACGCCCTTGAAGAGCGGCGCCGCGCCCGCCGCGGCGAGCGCCGCCTCGACCGCGGCGTCGATCTCGGCCGTCGTCGCCCCCGGCCGCACCAGCGGCGCGGCGGCCTGGTGGGCGCGCCAGACGGCGAGGCCCGCCTGCCGCATGTGGGCGATCTCCGACTTGGTCTTGAGGTGCACGGCGTCTCCCGCCTCGCCGCCAGTCTATGTCACACGGTTGCCCCGGCGGTTCGCCTGTGGAATCATCGTTTCAGCGCTCGGGAGCCGGCCTCCGCACCACGGTTCCGCACCTCGATCGCTCAACACGTTTCCGACTCGATCGATGCCCGCAGCGCCCCCTCCGGTCCTCCCGCTCTTCCCGCTCACCGGCTCGCTCCTCCTGCCAGGGAACTGGCTGCCGCTCAACGTCTTCGAGCCGCGCTACCGCAACCTGGTGGCCGACGTGCTGGCGGCGGGACGGCACATCGGGATGATCCAGCCGATCGTGCCGCGGCAGGACAACCGCCCGCCGCCCGACGCCGATCCCGACGAGCCCGCCCTGTATCCCGTGGGCTGCGCCGGCCGCATCGAGCAGTGCGACCCGCAGCCGGACGGCCGCTACCTCGTCCTGCTCAAGGGGGTGAGCCGCTTCCGCGTCGCCCTGGAGCTGCCGCTCCAGCACGGCTACCGCAGCGCCGCCGCCGAGTACGCGGAGTTCGCCGGCGACCTCCTCGAGCCCGAGCTGCCGCTCGACGCCTCGCGCGCGATGTGCGCCCTCCACGCGTTCGGCAAGGCGCACGGCCTGTCCTTCGATTACGACCTGCTGGCGGGCCTCCCCGGCGTCTCGCTGGTCAACGGCCTCGCCGTCGCGCTCCCCTTCCGCCCCGCCGAGAAGCAGGCGCTCCTCGAGGCCGACGGGCCGGAGCACCGCCTCGAGCTCCTCCTCGCGCTCATGGACATGGGGCTCGACGCCGAGCCGGCGACGGACTACTACGCTCCACCCACCCTCCACTGACGAGCCCCCTATCCCCCACGTCGAAGGCGATACCCGCGGCATCAAGGCGTCCCAGCTCCGCGCCCTCGAGCGCACGTTCGGGCGCCGCGTCGAGCCGCGCCAGGTCGTCTCGCCCGAGCTCGCCCGGCACCTCGCCGCGGTCTCGCGCGAGCTCGGCCGCCAGGTCGGCGTCCTCCTCGGCCGCGACGGCGCGGTCCGCCACGTCGTCGTCGGCGACGCCCACCGCCTGACCCTGCCGGACGTCGGCCGGCTGCGCGGCGGGGTGGGGCGCTTCCGCGGCCTCCGCCTCGTCCACACCCACCTGCGCGGCGAGCCGCTCTCGAAGGACGACCTGAACGACCTGGCGCTCCTCCGCCTCGACCTCGTGGCGATGATCGAGGCCCTCCCGGACGGCCTCCCCGGACGGCTCGAGGTGGCGCACCTGTCGCCGGCCGCCGCCTCGGGCGCGCTCGCCGACGCCAACGGTACGGCCGGCGAGGATGGCATCTTCGAGCACATCCGCGCCGCGGACGTCCACCGCCTCGACCTCGACGTCGAGGCGACGATGCACGCCCTCGAGGAGGAGCTCGCCCGGCTCGCCCCGGCGGCCGGCGCGACGGAGCGCGAGCGCGCCCTCCTCATCGGGCTCCATCCCGACGACGAGCACTTCGCCGAGCTCCGCGAGCTGGTCCGCGCGGCGGGGGTCGAGGTCGCCGGCGAGGTGCGGCAGCGGCGGGCGCAGGTCCATCCGAAGACGGTCGTCGGCCGCGGCAAGCTGCAGGAGATCGTGCTCGAGGGGATGCGGCGGCGGGCGACGGTGGCCGTCTTCGACCTCGACTTGAAGCCCGCCCAGGCGCGGGCCTTCGAGGACGCCACCGGGTTGAAGGCGATCGACCGCACCCAGCTCATCCTCGACATCTTCGCCCAGCGCGCCAAGAGCCGCGACGGCAAGCTCCAGGTCGAGCTCGCCCAGCTGCGCTACGACCTGCCGCGGCTGACCGACCGCGACGCCGGGCTGTCGCGCCTCGCCGGCGGCATCGGCGGGCGGGGGCCGGGCGAGACGGTGATGGAGGTCGGCCGGCGCCGCATCCGCGACCGCATCCGCGCCCTCGAGTCGCAGGTCGCCAGCCTCTCGCGGCAGCGCGACCTCAGGCGCCGGCGGCGGCGCGAGCGCGAGCTGCCGGTGCTCTCGATCGTCGGCTACACCAACGCCGGCAAGAGCACGCTCCTCAATGCCTTGACGATGAGCGCGGTCGACGCCGCCGATCAGCTCTTCATGACCCTCGACCCGACGAGCCGGCGGCTGCGCTTCCCGCGCGAGGGGCCGTGCGTCGTCACCGACACCGTGGGCTTCCTCGCCGACCTGCCGCGCGACCTCGTCGCCGCGTTCCACGCCACTCTCGAGGAGCTCTCCGACGCCGACCTGCTCCTTCACGTCGTCGACGTCGCCGACCCGCGCCTCGAGGCGAAGGTCGAGGCGGTCGTCCGCCTGCTCGACGAGCTGGGGCTCGCCCGCATCGAGCGGCTGATGGTGCTCAACAAGGCGGACCGGGTCGCCCCCGCCGAGGCCGCGGCCTGGGCGCGGCGCTTCGGCGGCGTCGCCGTCTCCGCGGTCACCCGCGACGGCCTCGCCGAGCTCGTCCACGCCGCCGAGGAGCGCCTCGGACGCGCCCGGCCGCTCCTCGCCGACGTTCCCTCCTGAGCCGTCACCCCTTTCCTTCATCTAAGCACTAAGAAAAAGTAGGGCTCAAATCAGGGGAACGCCGCCCCCCGCGGCGGCCGGAGACGGCCCGTGGCCGTGCCTCCAGCGCCGGGAGCGTTCCGCACCAAAGGAGATCCGCTTCATGGTCCACTCCTCGGCTCATCGTCCCCTCCGGCTCACCGTCCTCGGCGTCCTCGGCGTCCTCTCTGCGGCCCTTCCCGCGCTGGCGGCGAACACCGGCAAGCAGACCCCGCCGATCAAGCTCGGCACCTCGGGCGGCAGCGCCAGCGACATCTCGACCCAGTTCTGCTGCGGCGGCACCCTCGGCTCGCTGGTCACCCGCGACGGCGTGCAGTACATCCTCTCGAACAACCACGTCCTGGCGCGCTCGGGGCTCGCCGTCACCGGCGAGAACATCATCCAGCCCGGCCTCGTCGACAGCGCCTGCAGCGCCAGCGGCGACAACGTCGTCGCCACCTTCCCCGGCAACATCGTGCCGCTCGGCACCGGCAACGTCGACACCGCGCTCGGCAAGGTGATCGCCGGCAAGGTGGACAGCACCGGCTCGATCCTCGGCGTCGGCGTCCCCTGCTCGTCGACGGCGAGCCCCACGGTCGGCCTCAAGGTCGAGAAGGCCGGCCGCACGACGGGCTTGACCACCGGCACCATCCAGGCGATCAACGTCACGGTGACCATCCAGTACCAGCGCGGCTGCGGGGTGGGCAGCACCTTCAACGAGACCTACACCAACCAGGTCTCGATCACCCCGGGCACCTTCAGCGCCGGCGGCGACTCGGGCTCGCTCATCGTCAGCAACGCCAACAGCAGCCACCACCCCGTCGCCCTGCTCTACGCCGGCAGCAGCAGCGCCACCATCGGCAACCGCATCTCCGCCGTCGTCTCGGCCTATCAGGCGGGCGGCCACAGCTTCGGCTTCGTCGGCAAGACCTGCACCAGCCTGCGCGACGAGGAGCTGCTCGTCGGCCCGTCGGCGTTCGAGGTCGAGCGCGCGACCTCGATCAAGGAGGACCACGAGGCGGAGCTCTTCGCCCGTCCGGGCGTCCTCGGCGTGGGCGTCGGCAGGGTGAGCGACGACCCCGAGGAGACCGAGGCGGCGATCGTCATCTACGTCAGATCGGACGGCAGGAGCCTGGCGCGCAACCTCAACCTGCCGGAGGAGATGGACGGCGTCAAGGTGCGCGTCATCCCCACCGATCCCTTCGTCAGCCGCTAGAGAGCGCTTCCCGCCGGCGCGCCGCTCCCAGAGGGCGCGCCGGCCAGCCCGCCGTCCGCGGCCTCTATACTGGCGGCGTGGACGCCGCGGCCAGCCGACCCGATCCGACAGAGGCTACCGAGCCCGCCGCGTTCGCGGCCGGCGCCGGCCTCTACCTCCACGTCCCGTTCTGCTCGGCGATCTGCCCCTACTGCGACTTCGCGGTGGTCACCGGAGGCCCCGCCCGGCGCGCCGCCTTCGCCCGCCATCTGGCCGCCGAAGCCACTCTCTGGGCGGGCGCGCCCCTCGCCTTCGACACCGTGTACCTGGGCGGCGGCACGCCGTCGGCCCTCTCGCCGGCCGACCTCGCGCTCGTCCTCCAGGCGGTGCGCGGCGCCCTCAGGATCTCCGCGGACGCCTGGCTCTTCCTCGAGGCGAATCCCGAGGACGTGACCCGCGAGAGCCTCGCCGCCTGGCGGGA
>DATBQN010000322.1:0-3394 GCA_036560825.1 Thermoanaerobaculia bacterium | reverse complement strand
CGGCGGTCGCGAGTGGCCTCGTACGCCTGGGTCGTGCCCTCGTACCGGACATACTGGACGTAGGCGCCGGGAACGAAGAAGAGCGGGTCCTTGCCGAACAGGAGGACTGCGGCGTTCGTCGTGCCACCTGACCGCAGGTCGAAGAACCGCAGCGCAGCGAGTTGCTCCTCGAGACTGCGGTTATTCTCGGCGATGACCTCTCGAGCCACCGCGTGCAGGCGGTAGCCCACGGCAAACAGATCGAGGGCTAGGTCGTCGAGGGAGGCTCCGCGACAGGGCCTGGCGTCCCAGGTCCGCGCCAGGTCGACCCGGCGCTCGGCGAGCGAGCGCTCTTCGGACTCGTTCGCGATCGCCCGCCGCGGCCCCACCCGGATCCAGACCTGCCCTTTGTATCGAACCGGCGGAAGGTCCGACGGCAACACCTCGACGACCGCGACACCTCCCTGCGGCGTCTCCAGCCTCTGGACGTTCATTACCGGCAGCGGCTGGACATTGCCGTCGGAGCGGATGGCCGCGAGGTTCTGGAGAAGGCGATCGGTGACATCGATCCCGGCGGGCACGCCGTCGTCGGACACGCCGACGAATAGGTACCCAGGGAGGCGGTGACGTGGCATGTCGTTCGAGAACGCACAGATCGCCCGCGCAAATTTGTCCGTGTCCGAGGTCGAGACGGTACGCTCGACCCGGTCGGATTCGAGTTCAGCCATCAGCGCCAGGAGCTCTTCGCGTTCCATGGTAGACCTCAGGTCTTCGCGTCGTACCAGCTCTTGCCCCAGCCGACCTCCACCGCCAACGGCACCTTGAGCTGGGCGACGCCCTCCATCTCCTCGCGGGCGAGGCGGGCGACGGCTTCGACCTCTGCCTCCGGCACCTCGAAGACGAGCTCGTCGTGGACGGTCAGCAGCAGCCGCGCCTCCGGGTGCTCGCGGGAGAGGCGGCGGTCGGCGGCGATCATCGCCTTCTTCAGGAGGTCGGCCGCTGTCCCCTGGATGCGCGCGTTGATCGCCATGCGGCGGGCGTTCTCGCGCAGGTTGCGGTTCTTGCTCTGGATGTCGGGGAGCCAGCGCACGCGCCCGTAGAGCGTCTCGACCTTCCCCTCGCGCTCGGCGGAGGCCTGCGTCTCCTCGACGTAGCGGCGCACCCCGGGATAGCGGTCGAGGTAGGCGCGGATGAAGGCCTCGGCCTCCTTCTGCGGGATGCCGAGGTTCTGCGCCAGGCCGAAGGCGCTCATCCCGTAGAGGATGCCGAAGTTGATCACCTTGGCGGCGCGCCGCTGGTCCGGGGTGACGAGCGGGGGCGCCGCCCCGAACACGGTGGCGGCGGTGGCGCGGTGGATGTCCTCGCCGGCGGCGAAGGCGGCGACGAGCGCCTGCTCGTCGGCGATGTGGGCGAGCACGCGGAGCTCGATCTGGCTGTAGTCGGCGACCAGGAGGACGCGGCCCGGCGGCGCCACGAAGGCGCGGCGGATGCGCTGGCCGAGCTCGGTGCGGATGGGGATGTTCTGCAGGTTCGGGTTGACCGAGGAGAGCCGGCCGGTCGCCGCGACCGCCTGCTGGAAGCGGGTGTGGAGGCGGCGGTCGGGGCCGACCAGCGAGGGGAGCGCGTCGACGTAGGTCGACTTGAGCTTGGTGAGCTCGCGCCAGCGCAGCAGCAGCTCGGCGATCGGATAGCCGCGCGCCGCGAGCTCCTCCAGCGTCTCGGCGCCCGTCGAGTAGCTCTTCGTCTTCTGGGTGCGCTTCAAGACCGGGCAGCCGAGCTTCTCGAAGAGGATGACGCCGAGCTGCTGCGGCGAGTTGAGGTTGAAGCGCTCGCCGGCCGTGCGGTAGATCTCCTCCTCGAGATCGGCGATCTCGCGCCCCAGCTCGGCCGACATCGCGGTCAGGTAGTCGACGTCGAGGAGGATGCCGGTCTCCTCCATGGCGAGGAGCACCGGCACCAGCGGCAGCTCGATCTCCTCGTAGACGCGGGCGAGAGCCGGGTTGAGCGCGAGCTCGCCGCGGATCGCCGCCGTCATCTCGCGCGCGAGAGCGATCCGCTCGCCGGCGTAGGCGGCGAGACGAGGGTCGCCCATCGCCGGCTCCTGGCCGTGGTCCCAGCCCACCTCGCGGGGGGTCAGGGGCTTGCGGTCGAGGCGCTCGAGCGCCATCTCGTCGAGGCTGTGGCCGTGGATGGACGGCTTGAGGAGATAGGAGGCGAGCATGGCGTCGAAGAGGCCGGCGCCGCAGCCGCCGCCGGCGCAGAGGCGGAGGACCTCCTTGAGGTTGTGGCCGGAGAGGCGGACCGCGGGATCGGCGATCCAGCCCTTCAAGGTCGCGAGCGCCGCCTCGGCGAGCCCCGGGCGCCGGAAGTCGGCGTAGGCGATCGCTCGTCCCGCCGGGTCCGCCGGCGGCGATCCTCCCACCGCCAGACCTAGCGGCCGCTCCTCGCCGAGCACGGCGACATAGATCTCGCCGCTCAGGCCCGCGGTAGCCGCGCTCCAGGCCTCGGGAGTCGCCGCCTCGACGGCCGGCGGGATCGCCTCCGCCGGGCCGCCCTCGGCCTTGAGCTCGTCGGCGAGCGAGAAGAACTCGAGCTGGGTGTAGAGCTCCCGCAGAGCCTTGGGATCGGGCGGCTCGCGGCGGAGCGCCTCGACGTCGAGGTCGATCGGCAGGTCGCAATGGATGGTCGACAGCTCCTTCGAAAGGAGCGCCTGCTCGCGGTGGGCGAGGAGCCCCTCGCGGTAGCTCTTGCGGCCCACCTCGCCGGCGCGCTCGAGGAGGGCCTCGAGCGAGCCGAACTCCTGGATCAGCGCCTTCGCCCCCTTGTCGCCGATGCCGGGGACGCCCGGGATGTTGTCGATCGCGTCGCCCATGAGGGCGAGGACGTCGGGGACCTGCGCCGGCGGCACGCCGAAGTCCTCGCGCACCTCGTCGGGCCCCATGAGCTTGTTCCGCCCGGTGTGGTAGAGCGAGACGTGGGGGGCGACGAGCTGCATGAGGTCCTTGTCCGCCGAGACGATGACCACGTCGTAGCCCGCGTCCGCCCCCTTCTTCGCCAGCGTCCCCAGGACGTCGTCCGCCTCGTAGCGCTCGACCTGCAGCATGGGGATGCGCTGCGCCTCGAGGATGCGGCGGATCCACGGGATCTGCCCCGCCAGGTCTTCGGGCATGGGCGCGCGGTTTGCTTTGTACTCGGCGAAGCGCGCCGTGCGCACGCGCTCGCCGCCGCCCTCGAGCGCCACCCCGACGAGCTCGGGGTTGTCCTCGCGGAGGAGCTTCCGCAGCATGGTGACGAAGCCGTAGACCGCATTGGTCGGCTCGCCCTTGGAGCTCGAGAGGTTGCGGATGGCGTAGAAAGCGCGGAAGATGTTCGAGTAACCGTCGATCAGGTAGAGGCGCTGGCGCGCCGCGGGTTC
>DATBQN010000321.1:0-4076 GCA_036560825.1 Thermoanaerobaculia bacterium | reverse complement strand
TCCCAGAGCACGTTGGGGACGAAGAGGGCGGCCGCGAGGAGCCCCCCCGACCAGGGCCACGGGCTCGCCAGCAGACGGCGCGACGGGGAGGCGAGGACGCCGGCGAAGACGCCGAGCCCGAGGAGCAGCATGCTGTGCTTGGTCTCCAGGCCGAGCCCGGTCACCGCCCCGAAGAGGAGCCAGAGCCGCGGGTCGGCGCCGGCGAGGAGGCGGACGAGGACATAGGCGGCGAGCGTCCAGAGGAGGATGTCGACGGCGTTCATCGACAGGATGTGGAAGAGGAACAGGTAGACCGGCGCCACGGCGACCGCGAGGCCGGCGAGGAGCTGGGCGAACCGCCCGCCGCCGAGCTCGCGGGCGATGAGGCCGGCGAGGACGACGGTCGCCGCTCCCGCCAGGATGGGGAGGACGCGGAGGCCGGCGAGCGAGGTGCCGAAGAGGGCGAGCTCGAGGCGCGTCAGGAGCGCGATCAGCGGCGGGTGGTCGACGTAGCCCCAGGCGAGGTGGCGGGCGCAGGCGACGTAGTAGAGCTCGTCGCGGAAGATGCCGTAGCGCGCGACGACGGCGGCGTGGGCGAGGGCGTAGAGGACCGCGAGGCCGAGGAGCCACGGGGTGATCGGCGTGATCGGCGTGATCGGGCCCTTCGTCGAGCTCTGCGCCGAGCCGTCCCGCCGGTCGTCGTCCATGCCGCCTATACGCTATCGCAAGGGTGATACCCTTTTCGCGGAGGTCCTATGGCGAAGATCCAGGCGACCCTGATCCCCGGCGACGGCATCGGCCCGGAGGTGGCCGAGGCCACCGTCCGCGTGCTCGAGGCGGCCGGGGCGGAGATCGAATGGGAGCGCCACGTGGCGGGCGCCGCGGCCGTCGAGGAGTTCGGCGAGCCGCTGCCGGCCCACGTCCTCGAGTCCATCCGGCGCAACAGGGTGGCGCTCAAGGGCCCCATCACGACCCAGGTGGGGAAGGGCTTCCAGTCGGTCAACGTCCAGCTCCGCCAGAAGCTCGACCTCTACGCCAACCTGCGCCCGGCGCGGTCCGTCCCCGGCATCCCCACCCGCTTCGCGGGCGTCGATCTCATCGTCGTGCGCGAGAACACCGAGGACCTCTACAGCGGCATCGAGCACGTGGTGGTGCCGGGGGTCGTCGAGAGCCTGAAGATCATCACCGAGAAGGCCTCGACTCGCATCGCCAAGTTCGCCTTCGAGCACGCCAGGAAGAACGGCCGCAAGCGCATCACCGCCGTCCACAAGGCCAACATCATGAAGCTCTCGGACGGCCTCTTCCTCGACTGCTTCCGCAAGGTGGCGGCCGGCTACCCGGAGATCGTCGCCGACGACAAGATCGTCGACAACCTCTGCATGCAGCTCGTCATGAAGCCCGAGGCCTTCGACGTGCTGCTGCTGGAGAACCTCTACGGCGACATCGTCTCCGACCTCTGCTCGGGCCTCGTCGGCGGCCTCGGCGTGGTGCCGGGGGCCAACCTGGGCGAGGGGGTGGCGATCTTCGAGGCGGTGCACGGCAGCGCGCCCGACATCGCCGGCAAGGGCCTCGCCAACCCGCTCGCCCTCATGCGCTCGGCCATCCTCATGCTGCGCTTCCTCGAGATGGACGGCGTCGCCGACCGCGTGCGGAGCGCCATCCGCGACGTGGTCGTCAACCAGAACGTGAAGACCCCCGACCTGGGAGGCAGGGCGACGACCGGCGGCTTCACCGACGCCGTGATCGAGTCGCTGCAGACGGGGGTGACACAGACCACCGGCGAGTGGACGTGAGCGAGCGGAGGCGCCCTTGACCGAGGTGCTGCGCGAGCCCGCGGCGGCGGCCGGGATCGAGCCAGCCGCGGAGGCGGCCGGGATCAAGACGACTGCGAGCGCCTGCCCGCTCGACTGCCCGGACGCCTGCAGCCTCTCCGTCGAGGTGCGGGACGGCCGGGTGGGCGTCGTCGCGGGGAGCGAGCTCAACCCGCTCACCGCCGGCTTCATCTGCGGCAAGGTGCGGCGCTACGCCGACCACCTCTACGCGCCCGAGCGCCTCGCCACCCCCGGCCTGCGCCGCGGCGCCAAGGGCGAGGGGCGCTTCGAGCCGATCTCCTGGGACTCGGCCCTCGACCTCCTCGCCGAGCGCCTGCGCGAGGTCGCCGCCCGCCACGGCGGCGAGGCCATCCTGCCGCTCTCCTACGGCGGCTCGAACGGCCTGCTGACGCAGGACACCACGGACGCCCGCCTCTTCGCCCGCCTCGGCGCCTCGCGGCTCGCCCGCGTCGTCTGCGCCGCCCCCTCCGGGAGCGCCGCGCGCGGCCTCTACGGCAAGATGGCCGGCGTCGCGCTCCAGGACTACGTCCACTCTCGGCTGATCGTCGTCTGGGGCGCCAATCCGCCGATCTCCGGCGTCCACCTGGTGCCAATGATCGACGAGGCGCGCCGGCGCGGCGCGCTCCTCGTGGTGATCGATCCGCGCCGCACCCAGCTCGCCAAGCGCGCCGACCTCCACCTCGCCGTGCGGCCGGGGAGCGACCTCGCCCTCGCCCTCGCGGTCCACCGCTGGCTGTTCGAGAGCGGCCGCGCCGATCACGCCTTCCTCGCCCGCCACGCCCACGGCGCCGAGGAGCTGCGCCGCCGCGCCGCGCCCTGGACGATCGAGCGCGCCGCGGCCGCCACCGGCCTCGCGGCGGAGGACGTCGAGCGCTTCTGCCGGCTCTACGCCGACGGTTCGCCGGCCGTCGTCCGCACCGGCTGGGGGATGGAGCGCAACCGGAACGGCGGCTCCGCCATCGCGGCGGCGATCGCGCTCCCCGCGGTGGCGGGGAAGTTCGGGGTGCGCGGCGGCGGCTACACGATGAGCAACTCGGGCGTCTTCCGCGCCCGCGCCATCCCCGAGGCGGCGGCTTCGGCAGGGCCTCCCCCTCGGCTCGTCAACATGAACCGGCTGGGCCGGGTGCTCACGGGGGACCCCGAGCTCACCCCGCCCGCCGTCCGCCTCCTCTTCGTCTACAACTCGAACCCGCTGGCGACCCTCCCCAACCAGGCGCTGGTGCGGCGGGGGCTGGCGCGCGAGGACCTCTTCACCGTGGTCTTCGATCAGGTGATGACCGACACCGCGCGCTACGCCGACCTCGTGCTCCCCGCCACCACCTTCCTCGAGCACCACGAGGTGCTGCGCGGCTACGGCACCATGGCGATCTATCGCAATGAGCCGGCCGTGCCGCCGGTGGGCGAGGCGCGCCCGAACTACGAGGTCTTCGGCGAGCTGGTGCGCCGCCTGGGGCTCGCCCGCCCCGGCGAGCCCGAGACGCCGGAGGAGCTCGCGGCGGCGATGCTGAGCGAGCGGATGCGGGAGACCCTGGACCGCGACGGCATCGCCTACCCCGAGTGCGGCCCGGCGCCGGTGCAGTTCGTCGACGCCTTCCCGCTCACCCCCGACGCCAAGATCCACCTCGTGCCGGAGGCCCTCGACCGCGAGGCGCCGCACGGCCTCTACGGCTTCGCCCCCGACCCGGCGAGCGAGCGCTTCCCGCTGGCGCTCATCTCGCCGGCCACCGGGCGCACCATCAGCTCGACGATGGGCGAGCTGCACAAGGACACCGTGGCGCTCGAGATCCACCCCGACGACGCCGCGCGCCGCGGCATCCGCGCCGGCGAGCGGGTGCGGGCGTGGAACGAGCTGGGCGCGGTCGAGACCGTCGCCCGCCTCTCCGCCGACCTCCTCCCCGGCGTCGTCTACCTGCCCAAGGGCCTGTGGAGCCACAACACCCTCTCGGGCTCGACCGCCAACGCCGTCGCCCCCGACACCCTGGCGGACCTGGGAGGCGGCGCCTGCTTCAACGACGCGCGGGTGGAGGTCGAGCGCGTCGGCTAAGCCGGGCGCGAGATCACAACCGTGCTGTGTCGTTCTTCTGACGCGAGATCACCATTGTGCCATGTCATTCTGAGCGAAGCGAAGAATCTGGGGGACGGAAAGGTTCGATGACCGGTTGCGCCCCCGCCCAGATCCTTCGCTGCGCTCAGGATGACAATGGGTAAGCCTTCGTTAGTCTCACCGTCACGCCTAGCGGACGCCAGCCATGGCCGGCCTCTTCG
>DATBQN010000320.1:0-1802 GCA_036560825.1 Thermoanaerobaculia bacterium | reverse complement strand
GTCCAGACCTTCCTCCGCGGCATCGCCGGCGTCGGCCGCGACCTCGCGTTCCAGATGCTCGACGGCATGATCGGCTCGCCGACGCTGTTGGTGAAGGGGCTGGAGATGCGGCGCGGCGGGTAGCCGTCGCGCCATGGGCCTGCGGCGGCACTACCTCCCATGAAAGGAGCGCCTATGTCCTGCAGAAATATCGTGATCGTTCTCGCCGTCGCAGCCGGTCTCGCGTCCTCCCTGGGGCTTCGAGCGCAGGAGGCCGTCGCTCGCGGCGTCGCGGCGCCGGCTCAGCAGGAGGTCGCCCTCCCGTCCGTCGTGCCGGCACCGAGCTCGGCGGCCCCGGCAAACGGGCTCTCCTGCCTCGCCGCGCGGCCGGCCGAGGCGGCCTTCGTGCCCGCCACCGTCATCAGCTGGTGCTGCAACTTCCCCACCCGAAAGTGCTATCACACGACGACCGGCTGCCCCACCTTCCCTCCGTACACGAGCCTCGCCGCGTGCCTGAACCGCTGCGACCCGTAGTCGCCGCGCGCCAGGCCGCATGAGCGGCCGCCCTCGAGACGAGAGCCACCCGCCGCGAGGCGGGTGGCTCGGGCGAGCGGCACGCCGCACCGGCCGCAGCCGCGCCCGCCTGAGCCCGGGCCTCCCAGCCGGCCAGGGATATACTCCGCCCATGTCTGTCGCCCTCCTCAACGAGCCGCCGCTCGCGCTCCCCTCCGAGCTCGGTCCCTACCGGCGCGCGGACTACGAAGGTCTGGCCGACGAGCCGCGCTGCGAGCTGATCCTGGGGAGGTTCTACGTGAGCCCGAGCCCTTCCGCGCTGCACCAGGTCGTCGTCGCGCTCCTCTGGCGCCTTCTGGATGAGCTTGCCGGCACCGCCGGAGGGCTCGCCCTGCTGGCACCGCTCGACGTCGCCCTCGCGGATCACTCGGTGGTGCAGCCGGATCTCATCTACGTCTCGGCAACACGGAGGCACATCGTGCGCGAGCGCGTGGAAGGGGCGCCGGACCTGCTCGTCGAGGTGCTCTCGCCGGGCACCGCCCGCCGCGACCGCGGCGAGAAGCTCGCGCTCTATGCGCAGACCGGCGTCCGCGAATACTGGATCGTCGACTCCGGGGAACGGCAGATCGAGTTCCTCGTCAACGAGGCCGGCCGCTTCGTGGTCGCGCTGCCCGCCGGCGGCGAGTACCACTCGCAGGTCCTGCCGGAGATCCGGCTCGGCCTCGCCGCCTTCTGGGGCGAGGTCGCCCTCCGGCTCCCCTCGTCCTAGGTCCGCGCACCGCCATGCAACTCGGCATCCTGGGCCTGCCCAAGGTGGGCAAGACGACGCTCTTCAACACCCTCACCGCGTCGCGGCAGGACACCGACAAGTTCGCCGTCTCCGACAAGACGAACATCGGGGTGGCCAACGTTCGCGACGAGCGCCTGGAGCGTCTCCGCGACCTCTTCAAGCCGCGCCGCTACGTGCCGGCGACCATCCAGTACGTCGACATCCCGGGTATCAAGAAGGGCGAGAGCGCCGAGAGCCTGGACCTCGCGAAGCTGAAGACGGTCGACGCGCTCGTCCACGTCGTGCGCGCCTTCCGCGAGCCCGAGATCCTCCACTCGGAGGGCTCGATCGATCCGGCGCGCGACATCGCGACGCTCGACCTCGAGCTGATCCTCGCCGACCACGACCTCGTCGAGCGCCGCCTCGAGCGCCTCGACAAGGCGGTGAAACGCGGCCTCAACCCCGAGGAGCAGCGCGAGCGCAAGCTGCTCGCCGAGGTCGTCCTGCCGGCGCTCGAGGCCGAGACGCCGCTGCGCGAGGT
>DATBQN010000319.1:0-5556 GCA_036560825.1 Thermoanaerobaculia bacterium | reverse complement strand
AGGTCGCTCAGCGCCTGAGCGGGCGTCTCAGCGGCTGAGCCCGTCTCTCGGCGGCTGAGGGAGCGGCTCAGGCGCTGAGGAAGCCGCTCGGGCGCTGAGGAACTCGCGCGGCCGGTGAGCGAGCGGCTCGGGCCAGGGCGTGACCCTGGGCCGGCCCCGCTCGGCCTCCGGGTATCCTCCCTCCCTCGGGAAACGGCTGGCCGTCGCCGGCCGCAAAGCCGGATTCATCCGGCGCCCCTTGTAGCACGGGCATTCATGCCCGTGCGGTGTCGCCGCCTGCGCCTCCGCTCCGGCCCCGAACGGTTCCCAGGGCTTACGCCCTGGGCTAGGAATGTGTCGCCCTACGGGCTCAGAAGCTTGCGGCTCCACCGACGCCAGCCCGTAGGGCGGCATACTCGTTAGCCCAGGGCGTGAGCCCTGGGCCGTCCCCGGCGCGCGGTTCATCCGGCAGGCGATCCTATCCTTGTTGGTGCATGGCGCTCTCCGCTGGCGCCGGCGCCGCCGATCTGGGATCATCGAGAGGAAGGAGGCATGCGATGAGCACACACGATCTGGAATCCGAGCCGCCGGTCGACCTGGAGGACGACGGCGAAGACGATCTCGATAGGGACCTCGAGGACGACGAGGACGACGAGGACGATCTCGTCGACGAGGCCTCCGACGAGTCCTTTCCGGCGAGCGACCCGCCCGCCTTCACCAGCAGCGGGATCGCGTGATCGTGCGCCCCCGCATGCTGCTCCGCGGCGTGGTCGCCTCCGCTGCGGTCGCTACGATCGCCGCCGGCGCCGCGAGCGCCGCCGCCCCGGAGTGGGGGCAGTGGGGACAGAACCCCCAGCACACCGGCCGCACCGCCGCCGCCGGCCAGGCGGCGATGCGCCTCCTCGCCGACATCGTCTACGACCCCTTCGTGCAGCAGGAGAAGAGCGACCCGGCCTCGCCGGGCGACCTCCTGGTGCACTACCAGGCGCCCCTCGTCAGCGGCGCCGACGTCTTCATGGAGTTCAAGTCCGGCCGCTTCACCGGCATCCCTACCTGGGAGACCCAGACCTGGGGCGAGCGCCGGCTGCACTGGCGGGGCTCTGCCCTGGTCAACGCGTGGAGCTTCGCGAGCGACTGGAAGCCGGTGCCGTACGGCACCGGGCTGAGCGGCCCCTCCTGGGAGCCGGTCTTCCACGCGGCGCTCTCCGGCCGCTTCGTCTACGTCCCCGGCGCCGGCGGCTCGGTCTACAAGCTCAACCAGGCCAACGGCGCCGTCGCCGCCCACGTGCGGCCGTTCGGGGCCGCCGGTAATCCGGCTCCCGATCCCGACCTCTTCGTCGCCGGCGCGCTCACCGTCGACGCGCACGGCAACGTCTACTACAACGCCATCCAGCTCGTCCACGGCCAGGCGTGGCTCGCCGACGTCCGCGGCTCCTGGCTGGTGGTGGTGCGGCCCGACGGCTCGTCCTCGACCGTCCCCTACTCGGCGCTCACCGCGGGCGCTCCCGCCGGCGGCGACCTCTGCGCCGGGACCTTCGCCGACAGCCAGCTCCCCTGGCCGCCGTCGCCCGACGCGGCGGCGCCGCAGGTGCCCTGCGGCTCGCAGCGGGCGGCGCTCAACCTGGCGCCGGCGGTGGCGCCGGACGGCACCATCTACACCGCGAGCGTCGCCCAGTTCACCAGCCGCACGGCCTATCTCATCGCGGTCAACCCCGATCTCTCGCCCAGGTGGGCGGCGTCGCTCCGCGACCGGCTCACCGACGGCTGCAACGGGACGATCCCGCCGACCGGCGGTCCCGGCGGCTGCCGCGCCGGCGCCCGCGACGGCGTCGACCCGGCCGAGAACCGGCCCGGGGCCGGCCTCATCCTCGACGAGTCCTCCGCCTCGCCGGTGGTAGCGCCGGACGGCAGCATCCTCTTCGGCACCTCCACCCGCTACAACTACGCCCAGGGCCACCTCATGAAGTTCGCGCCCGACGGCAGCTTCCTCGCCGCCTACCCGTTCGGCTGGGACACGACGCCCGCCATCTACCTCCACGGCGGGACCTACTCGATCGTCCTCAAGGACAACCAGTACGGCGGCCTCGGCTCCTACTGCGACGACGGGAGCGCCTGCCCGTCGGACCGCACCGCCAACAACCCGGCCTCGCCGGAGGCGTACTTCATCGCCCAGCTCTCCCCCGACCTCACGGTGGAGTGGAGGTGGCAGAACACCAACCCCCTCTCCTGCGCGCGCGCCGCGTCGGGCCCGCCCTCCTGCGTCGCCGACCACCCGGCGGGCTTCGAGTGGTGCGCCAACGCGGTGGCGGTCGACCGCCTGGGCGTCGTCTACGCCAACAGCGAGGACGGCAACCTCTACGCCATCCGGCAGGGCGGGACGCTCCGCGACCACCTCTTCCTCGATCTCGCGATCGGCGCTGCCTACACGCCCTTCGCCATCGGCGGCGACGGCAAGCTCTACACTCAGAACGACGGCCACCTCTTCGTCGTCGGCCGCTGCGTGCCGCGGCGGAACGGCAGGGGCTGCCGGTGAGCCGGGCCGTCTCCGCGGCTGCCGAAAGCGTTGCGCGATCGCTCCACCGCGCGATTGCTTGACACCGTGAGCCCTACCGCATACCGTTCCGTTTCACCTTAACTGCGCGCCGTACATCGCGGGACCGCGGCCTGGCCCCCCATTCCGGAGGCGGCCGCCCGGCCGGCGTTGGTCCCGCTGTCGTTCTCAACGCCCAGCGATCTGGGGGAGGCACGCGATGAAAACGCAGCAGCTCGTGTTGTTCGCGGCGATGGCCACGACGACGGCCCTCGCCGCGGCCGGTCAGGAGTGGTCGCAGTGGGGGCAGGGCCCGCAGCACAACGGTGCCGCCGCCGCCGTGGGCCAGCCGGCCCGCCACCTGCTCGCCGACGTCGTCTACGACCCCTTCATCGAGCAGGAGAAGGCAGACCCGAACGCAACGGGCGACCTGCTGGTGCATTACCAGGCGCCGCTCATCGACGGCGACGATGTCTTCATGGAGTTCAAGTCCGGCACCTTCACCGGCATCCCGACCTGGGAGACCCAGACCTGGAACGAGCGCCGGCTGCATTGGGACCATGGCGCCCTCGCCACCCGCTGGAGCTTCGCCAGCGACTGGAAGCCGGTGCCCTACGGCACCCCGACCCTCGGACCGGCCTGGGAGCCGGTCTTCCACGCCGCCATCTTCGGCAGTTACGTCTACGTCCCCGGGGCCGGCGGCTCGATCTACCGGCTCAACCAGAGCGACGGCGCGGTCGTCGCCCACGTCCAACCCTTCGGGCCGGCGGTCGATCGCGACCTCTTCCTCACCGGGCCGGTCACCGTCGACGCCCACGGCAACGTCTACTACGACGCCATCAAGCTGGCGCATGGGAAGCCCTGGGACGACGACGTCCGCGGCTCCTGGCTGGTCAAGGTGAAGCCCGACGGCAGCTCGTCCAAGGTCTCCTTCGCCGCGCTCACTCCCGGCGCCCCGGGCGGCAGCGACAAGTGCCCGGGAGTCTTCGACCAGAGCCAGCTCCCCTGGCCACCCTCGCCGAACGCCGTGGCGCCCAAGCTCCGCTGCGGCTCGCAGAGGGCGGCGATCAACCTGTCGCCGGCGGTGGCTCCCGACGGCACCATCTACGTCCTCAGCGTCGCCCACCTGACCAGCCGCACGGCGTACGTGCTGGCGGTCAACCCCGACCTGACTCTCAAGTGGAAGGCCTCGCTGCGCGACCGCTTCCACGACGGCTGCAACGTCCTCATCCCGCCGACCGGCACCCCCGGCGGCTGCCGGGCGGGCGCCCACGACGGCGTCGACCCGGCGGAGAATCGGCCCGGCGCCGGGCGGGTGATCGAGGACTCGACGGCCTCTCCGGTGGTCGCCCCCGACGGCAGCGTCCTCTTCGGCACCTACACCGGGTACAACTATGCCCAGGGCCACCTGATGCATTTCTCGGCGAGCGGCGCCTACCTCGGCGCCTACCGCTTCGGCTGGGACACCACGCCGGCCATCTACCGTCACGACGGGACCTACTCGGTCGTCCTCAAGGACAACCAGTACAGCGGCGGCTCGTACTGCGACGACGACACGTTCTGCCCGTCGGACCGCACGGCCAACAACCCGGCCTACCCCGAGGCCTACTACATCACCCAGCTGGCGAGCGACCTGACGGTGGAGTGGAGGTGGCAGAACACCAATACCCTCTCCTGCACCCGCGACGCCTCCGGCCACGTGAGCTGCGTCTCGGACCATCCGGCCGGCTTCGAGTGGTGCATCAACGACGCGGCCGTCGACCCGCACGGCGTCGTCTACGCCAACAGCGAGGACGGCAACCTCTATACCATCCGGCAGGGGGGGATCCTGCGCGACAACCTCTTCCTCGAGCTGGCGCTCGGCGCCGCCTACACGCCGCTCTCGATCGACGAGGACGGCAAGATCTACACCGAGAACGACGGGCACCTCTTCGTGGTCGGAAACTAGCTTGATCTACGCCTGATTTCCGCCTATTCTCGCCTTGCGGAGAGCGGCCCTTCCGCCGCTCTCCGCTCGGCCGTGCCCGATCCACCGGACTACCCCAAGCACCGCCCCGCCATCTCCCCTCCCGTCCCGGCGCGCGGCTCGGGCTACGCCTCGCCCGGGGCGCGAAAGGAGCGGCTCAAGAAGCGCACCTACCGCAAGCTCCCGGCCGCCGCCGCCCCGTACGCCGAGCTCCACGCCGTCTCCGCCTTCTCGTTCCTCGAGGGCGCCTCGCTCCCCGAGGATCTGATCCAGCGCGCCGCCGAGCTCGAGCTGCCCGCCGTCGCCCTGATCGACCGCAACGGCGTCTACGGGGCGCCGCGCTTCTACCAGGCCGCGAAGCAGGCGGGGATCAAGGCGCTGGTCGGCGCCGAGGTCGTGCTGGAGGACGACGGCCAGGTCTCGCCGGGACGCCAGGCGGGACACCGGCCGCTCGGCCTGGTCCCCGAGCCGCGCCCGACGGCAAATCGCGGCGCCGAGGGCGCCGAGCCCGGCCGGCTCACTCTCCTCGTCGCCAGCCGCGAGGGCTACCGGAACCTCTGCCGCATCCTCACCACGGCGGCGCGCGGGCGGCCCAAGGGCGAGGCGGCGGCGGATTGGGAACTCCTCGCGGCGCACGCCGGCGGCCTGCGCTGCCTGACCGGCGGCGAGGAGGGGCCGCTCGCCCGCACCCTCGCCGCGGAGGGGCCCGAGGCCGCCCGGCGCCTCCTCGAGCGCCTCCAGGCGACCTTCCCCGGCCGCGTCCACGTCGAGCTGCAGCGCCACCGCCAGCGCGACGAGGAGCACCGCAACCAGGCCCTCCTCGACCTCGCCCGGCGTCTGCGCCTGCCCGTCGTCGCCACCAACGGCGTGCGCTACGCGCGCCCGGAGGACAAGCCGCTCCACGACGTGCTGACGTCGCTGCGCCACCACACCCACCTCGACGCCGCCGGCCGCCTGCTCGCCGCCCATCGCGAGCGGCATCTCAAGACCGCCGCCGACATGGCGCGCGCCTTCCCCGAGCTGCCGGGCGCCGTCGCCGCCGCGGCCGAGCTCGCCGCGAGCCTCGACTTCACCCTCGCCG
>DATBQN010000318.1:0-8554 GCA_036560825.1 Thermoanaerobaculia bacterium | reverse complement strand
GGCGGCGGCAGCGCAATATGGTGTTGCACGAATGGCGATCGAGCCGTTCGCAGAAGCGCCGAGCGAGGAAGGTCGGCAGAGAGCCATCGACCTGACCCAAAGGGCTCTCGCGCTGAGCGAGACCGCAGATCAATCCATCGCCGGTGAAGCGAACCTGGCCCTCGCCGGGCTCGAGCGTGGGCCCGCCAGCCGAACATACCTCGACGCCTGCCTCCGCGAGACGCAGAACGACCCCAAGTTTCGGGGTTACTGCTTGAACCAACGGGCTCGGCATTTCGCGACGGTCGGCGAGCTCGACGCCGCTCAGGCGGCAGTCGACCATGCCCTAGCTCAAGCCGGCGACGACCCATGGGCCCGGGTAGGCGCGAAGGGGAGCGCGATGCGGGTGGCCTGGACGCGCGGCCGGCGCGAGGAGGCGATCGCGCGCGGCGAGGAGACGCTACGCGCCATCGAGGCAATCCGCAGCGGCCAGGCGACCTCGGCGAGCCAGGCCGGCCTCTTCTCCACCTGGTCCGACGACTTCTACTGGTTCTCCGGCACGCTCCTGGATGCGTCGCAGGGCAACGATCCGGCGCTCCTCGATCGAGCGTTCGGCGTCGCCGAGCGCCTGCGCGCCCGGACGCTCCTCGACGCGCTCGTCACGGCACAGGTGGCGCCTCTCCCGCGCGAGGAGCTCGAGGAGCGCCTGCATGCGCTCGAGGACGCGCTCATGCGCGTCAACTCTCGCCGGAGCGATCCCGGGCTGCCGGCGATCGAGCGGGACCATGCCCGCGAGGACGCCGCCGCGCTCACGCGCGAGAAGAGCCAGGTGAACGATCAGATCAAGCGGCTGCCCGCCCATCGCCTCGAGCAGGATCTCTTCGCGACACCGGCGCTCGTTCGCCAGTGGCTGAGGCCGAACGAGGCCCTGCTCTCCTTTCAGGTGGCACCGTGGCACGACTGGACGGGCGATTTCGGCGGCGGCACCTGGCTCGTCGTCGTCACCCACGACGCCGCGCCCCGCGCCTACCGGCTGAACGAGATGGGCCGCCCGGAGCTGCGCCGCGAGGTCGATCGCTTCGCCGATCTCCTCGAGCCGGGCGACGGGGGCCGCCGCACGGACGACCGACGAAACAGAGAGGTCCAGCAGCTAGCGGCCGACCTCGGCAGCAAGCTGCTTGCGGCCGCCCTCGCGGACCTGCCGGCGACCGTCGACCGCTTGATCGTCGTCCCCGACGACGTCCTCCACCGCCTCCCCTTCGGCGCTCTGCGCCCGGCATCCGGCGCGCCGGTGCTCGCCCGCCGCTACACGATCTCGCTCGCCCCCTCGGCGACGCTCTGGGTCCGCGGGCGCAAAGATCGCCGGCCGGCGCTCCGCGCCGCCCTCGCGCTCGCCAACCCGCGGCCTCCGGACGCCGCCGCGCTCGAGAAGTTCCGCGCCGCCGGCATCAACGTCCCGGAGGAGCCTCTCCCGTACGCGGAGAGCGAGGCCGAGTCCGCGGTGGGCTCCCTCGGCGGAGAAGAGCGCGCCGGCAGGAACGTCTCCAGAAGCTACTTCCTGGAGGCCGACCTCACGCACTTCGGCCTCCTCCACTTCGCCGCTCACTCCCTGGTCGACGTCCAGGACCCCGACAGCTCGGGGATCTGGCTCTCTCCGGGGCGCGGCGCGAAGGGTGGCGACGGCCTCTTGCGGATGACGGACATCGCCCGGCTCCCCCTCGACCGCCGCATCGTCGTGCTCTCGGCCTGCAGCACCGCCCGCGGCAAGCTGGTGCGCGGCGAAGGGGTGCTCTCCCTCGCGCGCGCCTTCTTCGAAGCCAAGGCGAGCGCCGTGATCGCGAGCCTCTGGCCGCAGCGGGACGACGACGCCGCGAAGCTCTTCGACCGCTTCTACCGCCACATCTCGGAAGGCGAGAGCCTCGCCGCCGCGTTCGCCGAGGCGCAGCGCGATCGCATGAACGAGGGAGCGCCGACCGCCGCCTGGGCCGGCTTCGTGGTACTGGGGGACGGCGACCTGGTGCCCTTGCCCGGCGGACGGAGCTGGCTCGCGATCAATCGCCGGCCGCTCGCGCTCGCCGCGGGCCTGGCCGCCCTCCTCGCGCTCGCCGGTGCTGCGCTCCATCGCCGCTCCCGGCGGAGCGGCGTTCCGTACGGCTAACCGATCGGGCAAGGCATAGCGCTTACCCGCCCACCGCCCCCTACTCCGCCGGCGCCGCGCCCCAGATCTGCGACAGCCGCCGATCGCGGCCGCAGTTGTAGCGGTAGAACTTGTAGCGGACCGGATTCTTCTTGTAATAGTCCTGGTGGTAGTCCTCGGCGGGCCAGAACTCGGTCAAGGGGACGATCTGGGTGACGATCGGATCCTTGAAGCGGTGCTGCAGCTCGGCCTTCGACTGCTCGGCGAGCTTCTTCTGCTCGGGGGTGGCGTAGAAGATCGCCGTCCGGTACTGCTCGCCGTGATCGCAGAACTGGGCGTTCGCGGTGAACGGGTCGACGTTGTGCCAGTAGGTGTCGAGGAGCTTCTGGTAGGTCACCTTGGCGGGGTCGTAGACCACCTCGACCGACTCGGCGTGGCCGGTCTCGCCGGACGAGACCTCCTCGTAGGTCGGGTGCTTGGTGCGGCCGCCGGCGTAGCCCGAGGTCACCTTGACGACGCCGGGGATCTGATCGAAGGGGTGGACCATGCACCAGAAGCAGCCGCCGGCGAAGGCGGCCTTGGCGAGCGGCTGGCCGGGGGCCGGCGGAGCGGTCGCGGCGCCGCCGGGGCGGGAGCCGAACAAGCCCAGGAGGGCAGAGAGACTCAAGGCAGCCACGATCTTCATCGTTCGTTTCTCCAGGGGAAGGCCCGCGGGCCGGAACGCCGCCGCGGACACCATCTCAAAGTACGGAAGGGTCGGGAGTTGCGGATTGCCGGCCCTCAGCCCGCCCGCGCGCGGCGCGGCGAAGGGCGGCCGAAGGGCTCGGGCTTGCCGAGATGATACCCCTGCGCGTAGTCGACCCGCATCGCCTTCACCGCCGCCAGCGTCGCCGCGTCCTCGACCCCTTCGACGACGGTCTTCAGCTGCATGACGTGCCCGAGGTGGTTGATCGACTCCACCAGGGCGCGGGTGATGGGGTCGCGGACGATCCCGCGCACGAACTGGCCGTCGATCTTGATGAAGTCGACCGGCAGCACCCGCAGGTAGCCGAAGGAGGAGAGCCCGGAGCCGAAGTCGTCGAGGATGAAGCGGCACCCCCGGCCGCGCAGGATCGAGATCAGGCGCATCGCCCGCCCGAGGTCGGAGACCGCGGCGGTCTCGGTGATCTCGAAGCAGAGCCGCTCGGGAGGGATGGGATGGCGATCGAGCTCGTAGAGCAGCGACTCGAGGAACCGCTCCTCGCCGATCGACTGGCCGGAGAGGTTGAGGGCGAAGCAGGCGTCGCCGGCGTCCATGCCGGACGACAGGGTGTCGAGCGTGGCGCGCACCACCCAGCGGTCGATCGCCGAGATGAGGCCGTGGCGCTCGGCCACCGGGATGAAGGTGCCCGCCGGGACCATGTCGCCGGCGGCGTCGATCATGCGCACGAAGACCTCGTAGAGCTCCGGCCCCGAGGCGACGAGCGGCTGGAGGAGCTGCCGATAGAGCACGAAGGAGCGCTCCTCGAGGGCCTTGCGGATGCCGTCGACCACCATCAGCCGGCCGGTGCGCTCGGCCTGCGAGCGGTCGTCGGGCTGGAACTCCTGGAAACGATTGCCGCCCTTCTCCTTGGCGATGTAGCAGGCGTCGTCGGCGGCGCCGAGGACCTGCCCCACGTCGCTGTCCGAGCGCACCGCCACGAAGCCGATGCTCACCCCGACGCTGAACACCCGCTCCCCCCAGGAGAAGCGGAAGCCGCGGATCTCCTTGCAGAGGTTCTCGGCCAGCTCGCGGGCCTTCTCCGGGCTGCAGTTCTCGAGCAGCACGGCGAATTCGTCGCCGCCCAGCCGGGCGAGGGTGTCGCTGTCGTGGAAGCGGCACTTGAGGAGCGACCCGATGCGCTTGAGCATCTCGTCGCCGGCGAGGTGGCCGCAGGAGTCGTTGACCAGCTTGAAGTGATCGAGGTCGAGGTAGAGCACCGCATGCTGCAGGCCCTGGCGGGCCCCGCGGGCCAGGGCCTGTTGCAGGCGCCGCTCGAACTCGGTGCGGTTGACGAGGCCGGTGTGGCCGTCGTGCGTCGCCAGGTAGCGCAGGTTGCGCTCGATCCCCGCCAGCTCCGTGAGGTCGCGGAGGGTGAGCACGGCGCCGGTCGGGCGCCCGCCCGGCTCGGCGAGCAGGGTGGCGGTGCAGCGCACCTTGACCTCGGTGCCGTCGCGCCGCACCAGGAGCTCGTCCTGGGGGACGGCGGGCGGGGCGCCGCCCTGCAGGCAGATCTCGACCGGGTTGGGGGCCGGCTGGCGCGTCGCCTCGTCGAGGACCCGGCAGACCTCGGAGAAGGTGCGGCCGCGGGCCTCCTCGGCGCTCCAGCCGGTGAGCTTCTCGGCCGCCGGGTTGCAGTCCTCGATGCGGCCCATGGCGTCGATGCGGACGACGCCGTCGGCGATCGCGGCGAGCGCCGCCTCGGCACGCTCGCGCTCGCGGCCGAGGGCGGCCTCCGTCCGCCGCCGCTCGGTGACCTCGCTGGCGACGCCGAAGAGACGCGGCGCCTCGCCGGCGCCGGTCCGCCGGACGCCGCCGCGCACGGTGAGCCAGCGCACCTCCCCGTCGCCCGGCAGCAGGCGGACGTCGAGGACGAACGGCCGGCCCCGATCGAGCGCCTGGAGCGAGGCGCTGCGCAGGCCGGCGCGGTCCTCCGGATGGACGAGCCCGCAGACGTCCGCCGAGGTCTGCATGCGCTTGCCGGCGACGAAGTCGAACACCCGCTCGGGGGGCGGCGAGAGGCGGAGCGCGTCGGGCTCCGGGACCCACTCCCAGGTGATCGACCGGCTGGCTCTGCCGAGCAGGTGGAGGCGCCTCTCGAGGTCCGCCACGTCGGCGTCCGCGCTCGAGGCCTCGGCCTCGGCGGCGCTCGGCTCCGACCGGTCCTCCAGCGGGAGGTCATGGCTCGTCAAGCGGGCACCTCGATGCCGCGGCAGGGGAGCGAACTCTCGCTCCCGCCAGGGTTTGCGGCCATTGCTCGTGCTTACCCCGATACTATACGAAGAAAATCGCCGCCTGGACGCCGCCGCGGCAAGGAAGGCAAGGGGAGACGAGCGCCATGGACATCGAAGCGGATCGCGACCGCCGGGCGACCGACGCCCTGCGGCGCGAGGAGGAGCGCGTCGAGGCGCGCAGCGGCGCCTTCAAGAAGGAGCTCGGGCTCACCGACCTCGTGCTCACCCAGGTGCTCTTCATCGTCGGCCTGCCGTGGATCGGGGTCGCCGCCAAGCAGGGACCGTCGCACGTCGTGCTCTGGCTGCTGGCGATGATCCTCTTCTACGTCCCCTCGGCGGCCGTCGTCACCTACCTCAACCGGATCATGCCGCTCGAGGGCGGGCTCTACCAGTGGGCGAAGCTCGGCGGCAGCGAGCTGCTGGGCTTCCTCGTCGCCTGGAACCTGTGGCTCTTCGCCATCCTCAACACCTCGGAGATCGGCCTGCAGGTGACCCAATACCTGCGCTACATCCTGGGGCCGAGCAGCGAGCGGTTGACCGCCAACCGGTGGCTCATCGGCGCGGTCAGCCTGGCGATGATCGGCGCCCTCGTCCTCCTGACGACGATCGGCCTCGGGGTCGGCAAGTGGGTGCACAAGGCGGGCGGTGCGCTCATGCTCCTCACCTTCGGCGCCGTCGTCGTCCTCCCCTGGCTCAACCGCGCGCGCGGCACGCTGGCGGAATACCATCCGCTGCGCACCGAGATGCCGGTGCTCTCGCTGATGACCCTCAACCTGCTCGGCAAGATGGGGTTCGGGGCGCTCGGCGGCTTCGAGTACGTGGCGATCCACAGCGGCGAGTGCCGCGATCCGGTGCGCGCGATCACCCGCTCGGTGCTCCTCGCGGCGCCGATCATCGCGGTGATGTTCATCCTCGGCACCAGCTCCGTGCTGGCGCTCATTCCGCAGGACCGCATCGACCTCATCGCGCCGATCCCCCAGGTGCTGAGCGAGGGCTCGAGCACGCTCCGCTTCGCCGCCGTGGCGGCGCCGCTCGCCATCCTCGCCCTCCTCGGTATCCGCGTCGCGCAGTCGAGCGTGACCTTCGCGGGCAACACGCGGCTGCCCATGGTGGCGGGCTGGGACCGGCTCCTCCCGGAGTGGTTCACCCGGCTGCACGCCCGCTACCGCACGCCGGTCAACTCGATCCTCTTCGTCGGCGCCGCCACCCTGGTGCTGGGCCTCCTGGGGCTCGTCGGCGTCGGCAAGCAGGAGGCCTTCCAGCTCCTGTGGACGTCCTCGGGGGTCTTCTACGCGCTCACCTACCTGGCGATGTTCGCCCTCCCGCTCTTCGGCCTGCGAGGCATCCGGCCGCGCCCGCCCCTCTGGTTGAGGGCGAGCGCCCTCTCCGGCCTCGCCATGACGGTGCTCTACCTCGCGCTCTCGATCGTCCCCATCATCCAGGTCGAGAGCCGCCTGAGCTTCGCCCTGAAGATCTCGGGGCTGATCGGCCTCACCAACGCCCTCGGCCTGGCGATCTACCTCGCGGCCCGCCGGCGGCGGGCGGCTCCGGCTTCCTGAGGCCGGGGAGCCAGCGGCCGATCAAACAGCGCGGCTGCTCGACGCGGACGCCGCGGCCTGCGCCGACTTCGCCGGCGCGGGCGCGCTCGCGGCGACCGCGGTCGAGGCGGCGGGTGCGGCCTCCTCGGCGGCGCCGCCGGCGACGTCGATGGCCTCGAAGAGCTCGGCGTCCGTCATGTAGTGGATGAGGCGGTTCTTCTGGTAGGCGAGCGCGCCGGCGATGAGGCGGTTGAGCGACCGCGCGTGGCGGACCTGGTAGAAGCCGCGCTTGATGTCGGCGTAGAAGAGCCCGGTCAGCGCCAGGCCGAAGGCGAAGGCGTCCTCGAAGATGGGGATGAAGGGCAGCCAGACGATGAGCCCGCCGACGGCGAGCGCGCCGAGCCCCCAGCAGGCGCGCGCCAGCGGATCGCCATGCCGCCAGAGGTCGTAGTTGGTGCGCTCGAGGCGGGTCTGCTCGATCGCCTCGGCCGCGTACTGCGGCATCGCCGTCCGCAGCACCTCGGTCTCGACCTCGCGCCAGTAGTCGGGCGTGCCGCCGCGCTCGACGTAGCTCTTGTGGATCTGCTCGAGCTTGGCGCGCGCCGCGTCGTGGAGCGCCCGCTCGGCCTCGTTGGCGAGCAGCCCGCGCCGCCGGTGCTCGCACTCCTGGAGCACGGCGAAGAGGACGTGATCGAAGTCGTAGGAGGGTCCGGCGAGGTTCAGCATGGCGAGGGCCGCGATCGGCGGTCAGTCGGACGCCTGGAATCGTATCACCCGCTCTCCGGATGGCGGCGCCCGCGCCTCCCGTACAATGCCCGCCGCATGTGGCGCCCCGGCGATCGGCTCACCCACCGCGGCAATCCCGAGCTCGGCCCTGGCCGGGTGCTCTCGCTCGACGGCCGGCGCCTCGAGGTGCAGTTCCCGGAGGCGGGGACCACCCTCGTCCTCGCCGCCGACGCCGACGCCCTCGTCCCCTTCGTGCCGGCGCCGGGCGGACGGGCCCGCCTGCCGGCGAGCGGCGAGGTCGTCGTCCTGGCCGCCCGCGAGAGAGATGGCGAGAACGAGGCCTGGCGCCTGGCCGACGGCCGCGTGGTGCCTGCCGCCGAGCTCTGGCCGCCGCCGCCCGAGGCCTCGCCCTGGACCCGTCTCGCCGGCGGCGAGGTCGACGCCTTCGAGGACTTCCAGAACCGGCTCGACGCCCTCCACCTCGAGCGCCTGCGCCAGGCGGGCGGCCTCGGCTCCTTCCTCGGCGGGCGCATCCGCCTCTTTCCCCATCAGCTCTACGCCGCCCTGCGCGCCGCGGCGAGCGACCCGGTGCGCTGGCTCCTCGCCGACGAGGTGGGGCTGGGCAAGACCGTCGAGGCCTGCCTCGTCCTCAACCGTCTGATCCACAGCGGCCGCGCCGGACGCGTCCTCGTCGTCGCCCCCGAGACGCTCACCGTGCAGTGGCTGGGCGAGCTGTGGCGGAAGCACCATCAGGTCTTCGCGCTCCTCGACGACAAGCGCCTCGCGGACGTCGCCAAAGACCACGGCGCGGAGTTCAACCCCTTCGACGTCCATCGCCGCGCCATCGTCTCGCTGGAGCTCCTCGCCGAGCGCCGGCGCCTGGCCGAGCAGGCGGCCGCCGCCGGCATCGACCTCCTGGTGGTCGACGAGGCGCACCACCTGAAGCGACCGCCCGGCCACCCCGGCAACCCCGCCTACCGCGCCGTGGCGCCGATCGCGGCCGCCGGCGGGAACGTCCTCCTCCTCACCGCCACGCCGCTCGAGGACGACGCCCACGGCTTCTTCCGGCTGCTCCAGCTCCTCCGCCCGGAGGAATTCCCCGACGACCGCGGCTTCGACGAGCGCCTGGCGCGGCGCGAGCCGCTCCCGCCCTGCACCAGCGCCACCCGGCGCGCCGACGTCGGCGGCCTGCCGCCGCGCC
>DATBQN010000317.1:0-9797 GCA_036560825.1 Thermoanaerobaculia bacterium | reverse complement strand
AGAGCTCCAGCGCGCGGTCGTACTGCTTGAGCTCGCGATAGGTGATGCCGAGATCGGTCATGGTATCGGGCTGGTTGGGGTGCAGCTCGAGGTAGTGGGTGTAGAGCTCGCGGGCGCGCGGCCAGTTGCGGATGTCGAAGTTGAGGTTGGCGAGCTTCAAGACCGCGTCGGCATCGTCCGGGTGCTGCTCGACGTAGCTCTTGAGCTGGAGGATGGCCGCCATCGGCGGCTGCGCGGGCGCGCCGGCGGCGGCATCCGCGGGAGCCGCCGGTCCAGAGGCGTCGGCTGGCGGCTGCACCGCCGGATCGACGGCCGCCGTCTCGCCGGCCGGTCGGCGCGGCGGCTGCCGCGCCGCCATGACCTCCTGGAGCAGGAATCCGGCGATGAAGCCGAAGAGGATGCCGAGCGTGGCGAACAGCACGTTGTCCTTGTTCAAGCGTCCGGCTCCTCGCGAGGATGGGATCGACTTACCACGGCGATCGTCGAGGGACACGAGCCTCGCGAACGCGCGCTCATTCTACTCTCCGGCACCGCCACGGCGCCCAGCACGCAAGAAGGCCGCTCGCGAGAGCGGCCTCCTTGGACCTACAGCAGATGGGACGAGGCTTCAGCTCGCCGCCCTCGTCCGCTTCTCGAGGCTCGAGTTGAGGGAGCGCTCGACGAGGACCTCGGCCTCCCGCTCGTCGATGTCCTTGACGTGGGCGACCTCGCTGACGATGAAGTACTTGGCCCGCTCGTACATCTTCTTCTCGCGGAAGGAGAGGCTCTTCCGCTGGCTCACCAGGCGGAGGTTCTTGAGCACCTCCGCCACCTCCGTCAGCTTCCCGGTCTTCATCTTGTCGAGATTCTGCTTGTAACGGCCCTTCCAGTCCTTGTAGGTATCGATATTGCCGTCCTCGAGGATCTCGAAGAGGGCCCGCACCTCGCGCGACTGGCAGAGCGGCCGCAAACCGACGAGCTCGAGATTGCCCTTCGGCACCATCACCTTCGAGTTGTTCGACAGCAGCCGCAGATGGTAATACGTCTGCTCGTTGCCGTCGATGCTGCCTGCTGCGATGTTCTCCACCACGGTGACCCCGTGGTTGGGGTAGACCAGCTTCTGACCCACCTTGAATGTCACGTTCCCGACTCCCTTTTTGATTTGAAACAAGACGGTGGAGCTAGGACAAGTAAGTCGCTGAAGGACTTACGCTTACGCGTCCCATTTATACACCATCGAACGCCTTTCGTCAACCGGTAAAAGCACCGCGGGCCCGGATTCCCAAGATTTGACACCTCGGCGGGCTCTCCCTACGATTCCGCTGCCCTCTCCCGGCCGGAGTGGCGGAATGGCAGACGCAGTGGACTCAAAATCCACCGCCCGCAAGGGCGTGCGGGTTCGACTCCCGCCTCCGGCACTGCTCACCGCGCCGCGTGTTTAAGCCTATTGACAAGCGGCTGCCCGCGGAGTAATTTCTGCTCGACACTCAAAGGGTGGCTCGCGGGAGTCAGGCGCTCAGGTGGCCGTCCGGCGGCCCGGCATGAAAGGAGTCTGTATGGCGAGGAATGCGGTCCGGTCCGTTCTCCTGCTCCTCGGCGCGGCGGCGGCCCTGCTGCCCGCGGAGGCCTTCGCCGGCGGGCCGTATCAGTACTTCGCGCTGACGCCTTGCCGGGTCGTCGACACTCGCAACGCCAACTCGGTCGACGGCGGTCCGGCCCTCGTCGCCGGGCAGGGACGCGCCTTCGCGATCCGCGGCCACTGCGGCGTGCCGACGACGGCCGCCGCGGTCACCCTCAACGTCACCATCGTGCAGCCGAACGTCACGGGTCCTCCGCCCTGGATCGCGGTCTGGCCCTCGGGACAGCCGCGCCCGCCGGTGTCGACGCTCAACTTCACCAATGCGGACAGCGCGCTCGCCAACGGCGCGATCGTGCCGGTCTCCACCAACGCCCAGGACCTGGCCGTCATCCTGGGCGCCAGCGGCGGAACGGTACACCTGTTGCTCGACGTCACCGGATATTTCGAGTAGGCAGGCGGGCCCGCCCCGGCCGGCCCGGCCCGCACCGCCGGCGAATCCGTCCCCTTGACCGACCCGCGGCCTGACGCGCTGCCCGGCCCTCGGGAGAGGTCTGTCGCCCGCGCGGGCGCCGCCGCGATCTTCCTCGCGGTCGCGGTGATCGGCGTCTACAGCGCCTTCTTTCCGACGCTGGAGAGCCGCTTCGCGAGCATCCAGTCCGACGTCGGCGATCCTCTCCTCAGCGTCTATCTCCTCGAGCACGAGTCTCTGGTCCTCCATCGTCCCGGCTACGTCGGAACGCTGTGGTCGCCCCCTTTCTTCTTCCCCGCCCGCCGGGTCCTCGCCTACTCGGAGAGCATGCTCGGCATCCTGCCGTTCTACCTCCTGCTGCGCCCGTGGTGCTCGCCCACGCTGGCGTATCAGATCGTCGTCATCCTGCTGCTGGTCCTCTGCTACGTCGCGATGCTCGCGCTGCTCCGCAGCCTCGGCGCGCGGCCGCTCCTGGCCGCGCTGGGCGCTGCCCTCTTCGCCTTCGGCCTGCCTCGCGAGGCCCAGATCGGGCACCTCCACATGCTGCCGGCTTTCTACTCCCCCCTCGCCCTGCTGGCGCTTCGCCGGCTGCTCGCCTCGCCCGGCCGAGGCAGCCTGGCGCTGCTCCTCGGGCTGCTCTACCTGCAGCTCCTGTCGAGCATCCATCTGGGCTGGTTCCTTTTCCTGGGGCTGGCCCTCCTGGTGCCGCTCTGGCTGCTCTACGACCATGCGGCGGTGCGGCGTCTCGCCGCCTTCTGTCGCCGCCGGCCGCTCTTCGTTTCGCTCTCCGTGATCGCCTGGCTGGCGTTGACCTACGTCACCTTCCGTCCCTACCTGCAGGCCGGCCGCGAGCTGGGCTATCGCTCATGGGAAACCGTCATGCCCTTCCTGCCGGCCCTGCGGACGTGGCTCACCGTGCCCGCCGGGAGCCTCTACGCTCGCCTGCTCCCCACCTACCCTCTCCATGCCCCGCTCACCTGGGAGCGCTACCTCTTCCCTGGCTTCGTCTTCCTCGGCCTCGCCCTGGTCGCCGGCTTCCATCTCTTCTTGGCGCGGCGGGGGGCGGCAGACGAGCCGCACGACCTGGCGGCCGACCGCCCTCTCCTGCGGGCCTGTTGGTGGGCCGCCGTGGTCCTCGTGCTGGTCTCGCTCGTCGTGCCGCGGCTGGCGGTGGCAGGCTGGCGGGTGCACCGCGCGTACCCGGGGGTCACCCTCTGGTGGTACGTCTTCCGGCTTGTTCCCGGCGCCAAGGCCTTCCGCGCCGCCTTGCGGGTATGGACCGTGATCTACCTGTTCGGGATCGTGGCCGTGATCGGCGGCGCCGAGGCCGCGCTCCGCCGCGCGCGGCTGGCCCCGTGGGTCAGCGGCCTGTTGATGGCGCCCCTGCTGGGTCTCGGCCTGCTCGAGCAGCACGTCGGGGACCTGCAGTCCCGGGCGAAGCGGCCGTTCCTGGAGCAGGTCGAGCGCATCCGCGCGCAGATCCATCCCGGATGCGCCGCCCTGTACGCCACCGTGGGCCAGGGCCAGCCTTTCTACGTCTCCCAGCTCACCGCCATGTGGGCCGGCCTGGAAGCGAACGTGCCCACCGTCAACGGCTACTCGAGCAACCTGCCGCCGCGCTACCCGAACCCCGACCGGACCATGACCCCGGAGGAGCTCGGGCGATGGGCTGGAGGCCCGGTGTGCGTGGTGCTCGTGCCTCGCGCCGGCAGCGCCCTGGCCGCTCCGAGCGGGTACGCGGAGGCATCTCCGGCCCCTCTCGCCGCCCGCTGAGGCAGGCGTCGGCTCCGCAGATCGGCGCACCGCGGCCGATCCGGCCGCGGCGCCGTGATATGAGACGCCGGTGCGCGGCAAGCCGCTCTCCCTGCTAGGCGACCCGGCGCGCGTGGCGCCCGACGGCGCACCGGGCGCGGTCGACGTGATCGTGCCGGTCCGCGGCGCGCCCGAGGCCTTCGCGCGCTGCGCCGAGAGCCTCATCACCTATACCGATCTCACGAGGAACCGCCTCGTCCTCGCCCTCGACGGTCCCCAGCCGCCGGAGATCGAGGCGCTCGCGGGCCGTCTGGAGAAGGAGCGGCCGGAGCGCGTCCTGGTGTCGCCGAGCGCCGAGCGCCGGGGGTTCGTGGCTGCCGTCAACCGCGGCATGGCGCTCTCCGGGAACGACGTGGTGCTCCTGAACAGCGACACCCGGGTGACCGCCGGCTGGCTCGACAAGCTCCAGAGCGCCGCGTTCTCGGCGCCCGAGATCGCCACGGCGACGCCCTTCTCGAACAGCGCCACGATCTGCTCGCTCCCCCGCTTCCTCGCCACCAACGCGCTCCCCGCCGGCTGGAGCCTCGAGGCCTTCGCGGCACGGGTCGAGGAGCGGTCGCTCCGCGCCTACCCGCGCCTGCCGACCGGCGTCGGCGTCTGCCTCTACATCAAGCGGAAGGCGCTCGATCGGCTGGGCCTCTTCGACGAGGCGAGCTTCGGGCTCGGCTATGGCGAGGAGAGCGAGTTCGCCATGCGGGCGCTCAAGGCCGGCTACGCCCACGCGCTGGACGACGCGACCTTCATCCTCCACGAGGGGCAGCGGAGCTTCGGCGCCGCGCGCGGCCGCCGGGTGGCCGCCGCCCACCGCGCCATGCGCCGCCTCCACCCCGAGTACATGGCGACGGTCGCGGCCTTCCTGCGCGCCGATCCGCTGGCGCCCCTGCGCGAGCGCGTCCTCGCCGGTCTCGCACCGCCTCGCGGCGAACGACCTTCCGGCGGCGGGCCGGCGCCCGCGCGGGTCCTCCACGTCGTCCATGGATGGCCGCCCTACAACTCCGCGGGGACCGAGCTCTACGCCGCCTGGCTGGCGCGGCGGCAGGCGGCATGGCGTCCGGTCGCCGCCTTCGCCCGCATCGCCGACCCCGACCGCGAGCTGGGCGACGCCCTCGAGCTCCTCGACTCGGGCGTCCGCGTGCGGCTCCTGGTCAACAACTTCACCCAGCGCGACCCGCGCTCGCGCAACGGCCTCCGCGAGCGGCGCCTCGAGGCGGACTTCTCCCGCCTCCTCGCCGACTTCCGCCCCGACCTCGTCCACGTCCACCACCTCGCCGGGCACGCCCTGACGCTTCCCCCGATCGCCGTCCGCCGCGGCATCCCGGTCGTCTATCAGGTGCAGGACTGGTGGGCGGCCTGCGCCCGCGCCAACCTCTTCGACCGCGAGCGGCATCTGTGCACCGGGCCAGAGCTCGGCAAGTGCACGCGCTGCCTGCCGCCGACTGCCCTCCCCCCGGCGCCGCTCTGGGGCCGGGCCCTCTATGCCGAGCGCGCGCGCCTCGCCCGCCGGGCGCTCGCTGGCGCCTCCGCTTTCGTCCTCGGCTCGCGCTTCATCGCCGAGAGCTATCGCGAGCTCGGCCTCCTGCCGGCGGGGATTCCCCTTCACGTCATCCCCTACGGCATCGAGCTCGCCGGTCTCGCGCCCGCCGCTGCCTCTGAGGGACGGAGCGGCCGCTCAATGCGCTGTGGCTTCCTCGGCTCGTTCCTGCCGCACAAGGGGCTCCACGTGGCCGTGGCGGCGTTCCGCGGCATCGATCCGGAGGTCGCCACGCTCACCGCCTGGGGCGATCCGGCGATCGCGCCGTCCTACGTCGCGGAGCTCACCGCCGGCGGCCTGCCCCCTTCCGTCCGGCTCGCCGGCCGCTTCCCGGAGGACGACAAGGGCCGCATCCTGGCCGGGCTCGACCTCCTCGTCGTGCCCTCGCTCGGCCTCGAGTCGTTCGGCCTCGCCGCCCGCGAGGCGATAGCCTGCGGCGTTCCCGTCCTCGCCAGCCGCCGGGGCGCGCTCCCCGAGATCTTCGAAGGGAGCGGCTCGCGCGGCCCGGCGGGAGCCCTCTTCACGCCCGGCGACGCGGGCGAGCTCGCCGGCTGGATCGCGCGCCTCGCCGCGGACCCCGCGATCCTCGAGGGCTGGCGGCGGAGCCTGCCGCCGGTGCCGCCGATCAAGGGAATGGACGCTCACGCCGAGGAGATCGAGGCGGTCTACGCCGAGGTGCTCGCGGCGCGGGATGCCGCGCGGAAGCCAGCGCGATGAAGGCCGCGACGCCCTTCCGCGTGCTCGCCGCCGAGGGCCTCCGCGCGACGGCCGACCGCGCCCGCGACCGGCTCGCCGAGGCGCGGCGCCGGCGCTCCTTCGCCTCGATGGAGATCCTCGAGTCCGCGCTCGGGCTGCCGCCGGCCGCCTTCCCGATCCTCCTGCTGAGCGCCGCGGCGCCGGCGCCGCGCCTGGGAGGCGTCCAGGCGGCGCTCCTCGCCCGGCTCGACGAGGAGGAGCGGCGCCGGCCGGTCGCCCTCCTCTATCCGCTCCGCGGCTCCTGGCGGCTCGAGCTCTCCGAGGGAGCCCTGCGCCGCGCCGCCGAGCTCCCCGGCGCCGCGCCGCCCGATCCCACGGCTCTCGCCGATGCCGAGCTCGAGCGGGTGGTCGGCTGGGCCGTCGAGCGTTGCGGGGCCGCCGCCCTCCACGTCGAGGGCGCCGCCGGCCTGCCGCTGCGCTCGCTGGCGCGCCTGGAGAGCGAGGGGCTGCCGCTGATCCTCGCCCTGCACGACTTCGCCCTCTTCTGTCCGCGCCCCCATCTCCTCGAGGAGCCGGCGCGGCGCTTCTGTCATTACAGCCGCGACCCCGCGCGCTGCGCGGCCTGCCTCGAAGCGACCTGGCCGCCGCCCGCGTCGCCGGCGCCCTTCCAGGCCGAGCGGCGAGAGCTCGGCGCCTCCCTCCTCGCCGGCGCCGCCGCCGCCGTCTTTCCATCGGACTTCCTGCGCCGCGCCCACGCCGAGCTCTTTCCCGGGGCCGTCCCGGCGCGATCGCTCGTCATCCCGCCGGCCCGTCCACCCGCACCGCCGCTCGCCCCGCGGCGCTCGCCCCCCGGTCCGCCGCAGCCACCGCGGCGGGTGGCGCTCCTCGGCGGCGCCCAGGCGCACAAAGGAGCGGAGATCTTCGCCGAGGCCGTCGGGCGGCTGACGGAAACCGCGCTCGCCTTCACCGTCTACGGCGGCGGCGATGCCGCGATCTTGCACCGCCTCCGCGGGCTTCCCGCCGTCGCGGTGCGCGGGTACTACCGCGTCGGGTCGCTCGCCGGCCTGCTGCGCCGCGACCGCATCGACCTCGCCCTCCTGCTGTCCATCGTCCCGGAGTCCTACAGTCTGGCGCTCTCGGAGTGTCGCCTGGCCGGAGTGCCGGTCGTCGCCTTCGACCACGGCGCGGTCGCCGAGCGGATCCGCGATGAGGGCGGTGGCCTCCTCGTCGACCTCGCGGAGGGGGCGCCGGGGCTGGCGGCGACGATCGAGGCGCTGGCGCGAGGGAGCGTGGAGATCCCGCCCTTGCGAGCCGATGTCGAGGCGGACGAGGCCTGCCGGACAGCGGACCGCTGGCTCGCGCTCTATCGCGATCTCGGGCTCGTGTAGGAGAGAATGGCTCCTCGCGGATCACCTTCTGTGTCATACTGAAGCATCGATATGAGGACGGCTTCCGTGGTCCACCCGGCGCGCAAGCTCCCCGCGCGCCTCGGCATCGGCCTCTGGCTCCTGGTGACCGCGAGTGCCGCGGCGCAGGTCGCGCCGCCGCGGAAGCCCGGATTCTCTCCGCCGCTCACCTTCACCGGCTCCGGCAAGCTCTTCCTCTCCGAGCCGCTGATCGCCGACCTCGGGCTCTCCGCCGACGGCACCAAGTCGATCGTCTTCGGCACCTTCTCGGGCGAGCTCCACGTCATCTACAAGAATGGCTCCGGCGTCTGGGGCGAGGCGCCCGGCTTCCCCAAGCTGGTGGGCTCGTACATCAGCTCGAGCCCGGCGGCCGGCGATCTCGACGGCGACGGCAAGAACGACCTCGTGGTCGGCTTCGGCAGCAACGGCGACTTCTCGAAGCCCGGCGGCGTCGTCGCCTACAAGAACAACGGCACCTCGAACTGGACGCAGCTGTGGAAGGTCAACACCGCCGATCTCTCCGGAGATGGCATCCCGGACCCGGTGGTGGGCACGCCGGCGATCGGCGACGTCGACGGCGACGGCAAGAACGAGGTCGTCTTCGGCGCCTTCGACATGTTCATCTACGTCGTGCGGGGCGCCACCGGCGCCAACGAGCCGGGCTGGCCCATCTTCATCCGCGACACGGTGTGGTCGACGCCCGCCCTGCACGACATCGACGGCGACGGCAAGCCCGACATCGTCATCGGCGTCGACGCGCACCAGGAGGGGCCGCCCTTCAACACCCCCAACGGCGGCTGCCTCCACGTCTTCCGCTTCGACGCGACGCAGCCCTGCCCGACGTCGAACCCGGTCGACTGCCGGGCTCCCGTCGAGATCGCCGGCTTCCCCAAGTGCGTCGATCAGGTGATCACCGGCGGGCCGGTGGTGGGCGACATCGACGGCGACGGCAAACCCGAGATCGTCCACGGCACGGGCACCTTCTTCACCAGCCCGCCGCGGGCGCAGAAGATCTACGCCTACCACTGCGACGGCTCGACCGTCGCCGGCTGGCCGGTATCGATCACCGGGCAGAGCGAAAAGACGCCGGCCCTGGCCGACCTGGACGGCGACGGCAAGCTCGACGTCGTGGTGACCTCCTTCAACAACGCCGACAACAAGTACTACCTCTCGGCCTTCCGCGGCACCGGCGCGGCGGTCTTCGCGCCCCAGGTCGTGCTCGACTTCAACGGCGTCTCGGTCTCCGCCGGCCCGCCGCTCGTCGCCGACGTCCTGGGGTCGGACGCCACCCCGGAGATCCTCGTCTCGACCAACCATTCGGTCGCCGTTTTCTCGAGCACCGGCACCCTGCTGACCGAGCACACCGGCAACTTCAGCGGCCAGGTCAGCTTTCTCAGCCCCGGCGTCCCCTACGTCGCCGTCGGCGATCTCGAGGACCCGGCGGCGGCGGGAGCGAAGATCGAGGTGGTGGCGGTCGGCGGGCCGCCCAGCCCGCCCAACACCGAGCTCGACGTCTGGAACCCGATCAGCCGCTCCGGCACGCCGCCCTGGGGACTCTTCCACCAGAATGCCGCGCGCACCGGCATCGCGCCGGGTACCCCGGGCTGCTCGGGCAACTGCTCGCCGCAGAGCTTCGCCCTCAACTTCTTCACCCTTCCCCCCTGCCGGGTGGTCGACACCCGGAACGCCGCGGGACCGCTGGGCGGGCCGGCGCTCGCCTCGGGGCAGACGCGGAGCTTCACGCTGGCCGGCGCCTGCGGCATACCGCTCTCGGCGAGAGCGGTGTCGATCAACGTCACCGTGACCCAGCCGACCGGCGCCGGCCTGGTCAGCCTGGTGCCCGGCGCCTGCACCCCACCGACCCTCGGCACCCTCAACTTCGCGGTCAATCAGACGCGGGCGAACAACGCCGTCCTCGCCCTCGCCGCCGACGGCAGCGGGACCTTGAGCGCCAACGCCGCGATCGCCGGCAACGGCACGGTCCACCTCCTCATCGACGTCGACGGCTATTTCCAGTAGCCGCCGAGCCTTCCTCTCGCATCCCTTTCGCGCCCTTCCGACTCGGGATGCGGTCCTGCTGCGCGGGCCATCTCGAGCGGAGACCTTTTAGCGCTTCCAGCCATCTGCGCGGCCCAGGCCAAGGTGGTTGAGTCCCTGGTATCATTCAACCGTGATCGCCGAGCGCAGAACTGTCTCCGCGCCTCTCGACCGGCCGGATCCGACTTCCCCCCGAGTGCCCCGGCGGCGCTTTACCGGCGCGGAGTTCCATGCCATGGCCGAGGCGGGCATCCTCGCCGAGGACGAGAGGGTCGAGCTGATCGCCGG
>DATBQN010000316.1:0-4029 GCA_036560825.1 Thermoanaerobaculia bacterium | reverse complement strand
CCGCCCCTAGGGCGCGGGATGGGCGCCGGCGCGGGCGAGGACGTTCGCGGTGATGCGCTGGATGCGCGGGTCGGGGCCGTGAGGCTGCAGCCTGCGGTAGCGCGGGTTGCGGAAGCCGGGCGGGCTGGCGAGGCCGATCGGCCACCAGATGGTGGCGCCGTTGAACACGAAGTTGCCGCGCGGCCCGGGATAGACGGTCGCCGTGTAGCGGCCGGGGACGCCGTCCACCTCCAGGTCGCCCGCCGCGATCACCTCGAGACCGCGGATCGGCGCCGGATGGCCGTGCCACTCCCAGCCAACGAGCCCGGGGACGAAGTCGCCGTGCTTCATCCCGGTGCCGGCGAAGACCCAGTGGTCCGGCTTGACGCAGGTCCAGTGGGCGCTGCCGGTCAGCGGGTAGTTGGTGCGGGCGCCGACGAGGAGCGACTCGTCGGGCCCATGGACCTTGAAGCGCTCGACCTCGGGAAACTGGCCGCCCGCCACCCCGGGCTCGATCGGGCCGTACTGGCCGATGCGCGAGAAGGCGCGGTCGGCGACCCCGGCGGTATCGGGTCCCAGGTCGATCATGCCGTAGCAGGTGTTGGCGGAGAAGAAGGCGAGGCTGACCCCGGCGTCGCGGGCGGCGCGCACGTTGTCGTGCATCTCTCGCGTCCAGTATTCGTCGTGCCCCACCGACAGCCAGATGCGGGCGCGCCGGAGCCCCGCGGGATCGGCATGGGTGTCGACGCCGCTGGTGTAGGAGACGTCGTAGCCCTCCCGCTCGAGCCAGAAGGCGAGCGGGAACTCCCAGAGCAGGAACTCTCCCGAGCCCTGGGAGAGCGGCGCCCTGACGATCTGGCAGTACCTGCCGTACGGCCGGTTCCACGACACCCGGACCCCGGGCCCCCAGTACCAGACCTTCTTGCCGTCGTCGTAGAGCGACCACTGGCTGGGCCAGCGGTTGTAGGCCGCCCAGGTGGTGTCGCTCGACTGGAAGAGGACGTCGCAGGGGCGGTCGTCGCGGACGATGAAGACGACGTAGCTCTGCACGCCGCCCGCCCCGGCGCTCAGCTTGCCCAGGTAGACGCCGCTCGGCCAGTCGGCGGGGATGGTCAGGTGCGTGGCGGGCTCCCAGCGGCAGTCGCGCAGGCGCTCCGGGCCGATCTCCGGATCGGGCTGGACGCGGCCGCGGAAGGGGCCCAGCCGCAGCAGGTGACGGCCTCCCGCCCCGCCGTAGTAGCCCATGCGGTAGAGGTCGAGGACGAAAGGCGACGGCGGATTGGTGCTCACCAGGATGGCGAGCGTCTCGCCGGCGCGCACGCTGGTCTTCGAGCAGTAGCCCTCGATCCACGGGCAGCGGTAGCGGGTCCCCGCGTCGACGCGGGGGTTGGCGAGGAGCCAGTCGGTGGTGCCGGGCCGCGCGTTCTCGGCGCGGATCAGGTCGCGCGGGCGGGCGGCCCGGGCCCGATCGCCGCGCCCGCCGGCACAGCCGCCGAGCGCCGCGGCGAGGCCGGCGGCCGCGGCACCCTTGAGGAGCTGCCGGCGGTCGAGGAGAAGGCTCGGGCTGCGCTCTCCAGGGCGGGGTGGGCGGCTCTCGCTCATCGACCTCGCCTGCCTTCTACCACAGGCTGACGGATGCGCGCCGAGATCGTTCACCCCTCGCTGCAGGCGTCCGGCTCCGCTCCCGCCGTGTCGGCCGTGGTGCCGGTCTACAACAGCGAGGCGACGCTGGCCGAGCTGGTGAGGCGCCTGACGGCGGCGCTCGAGGGCGCGGCGGCGGGCTTCGAGATCCTGCTCGTCAACGACGGCAGCCGCGACGGCAGCTGGGAGGCGATCGCCGCGCTCGCCGCGGCCGACCCGCGCGTGCGCGGCGTCGACCTGATGCGCAACTACGGCCAGCACAACGCCCTGCTCTGCGGCATCCGGACGGCGCGGGGCGAGGTGATCGTCACTCTCGACGACGATCTCCAGCATCCGCCCGAGGAGATCCCCAGGCTGCTCGCCGCGCTCGACGCCCGCGTCGACGCCGTCTACGGCACCCCGCTCGCCGGCCAGCACGGGCTCTGGCGCGACGTCGCCTCGACCCTCACGAAGCAGATCCTCCAGGGGGCCATGGGGGCGGCCGTCGCCCGCCAGGTGAGCGCCTTCCGCGCCTTCCGCACCCCACTCCGCGAGGCCTTCGCCCAGTACGCCAACCCCTACCTGTCGCTCGACGTGCTCCTCACCTGGGCGACGACGCGCTTCGCCGCGGTGCCGGTGCGCTTCGAGCCGCGGCGGTCGGGGGAGTCGAACTACACCTTCGGCATGCTCGTCCGCCACGCCGTCAACATGGTCACCGGCTTCTCGGTGCTGCCGCTCCAGGCGGCGAGCCTGGTCGGTTTCGCCACCATGCTCTTCGGCCTCGGCGTGCTCGCCTGGGCCGTCGGCCGCTACTTCCTCCTGGGCACCAGCGTCCCCGGCTTTCCCTTCCTCGCCTCGGTGATCTCGATCTTCGCCGGCGCCCAGCTCTTCACCCTGGGGGTCATCGGCGAGTACCTGGCGCGCGTCCACCTGCAGATCATGGCGCGGCCCGTCTACGCGGTGCGCAGCGCGACCCCGGAGCCCCCCGCGCGCGCCGGGGCACCTCCTGGCCCGCCCGCGGCCGGCGGTCCGACCGAAGCCTGACGCCCGTGTCTAGCCGACCGCCCTGCGAGCTGCTCCCCTGGGACTCCGAGCTCTTCGGCCGGCGCCTGGCGCGCCTGCTGGCGCCGCGGCTCGACCGCGACCTGCTGGCCGAGGTCGAGCGCTGGTGCGCGGAGCGCGCGGTCGACGGCCTCTATTTCCTGGCCGACCCCGCGGACCCGGCGACGGCGGCGCTCGCCGAGGAGGCGGGGTTCCGCCTGGTCGACGTCCGCGTCACCCTGGGGCAGGCGCTGCCGGCCTCCCGGCCGGCCCCGGCGGTCGCCGGCGTGGCGATCCGGCCGGCGCGGCCGGAGGACGTGCCGGCGCTCCGCGCCCTCGCCGCCGTCGCCCATACCGACTCGCGCTTTTACTACGACCTGCATTTCGCCCGCGAGCGCTGTGATGCCCTCTTCGCCGCCTGGATCGAGAAGAGCTGCCTGGGCGAAGCGGCCGAGGCGGTGCGTGTAGCCGAGATCGGCGGCCGGCCGGCCGGCTACGTCACCTGCCTGCTGCCGGCGGCGGAAGAGGAGCGGCACGGGCGGATCGGCCTCTTCGCCGTGGCCGCGGCGGCGCGCGGCCGCGGCGTCGGCAGCCTGCTGGTCGCCGCGGCGCTGGAATGGTTCGCCGAGCGGGGCGCCGAGCGCGTGAGCGTCGTCACCCAGGGCCGCAACGTCCGCGCCCAGCGTCTCTATCAACGCGCCGGCATGGCGACCGAGCGCGTCGAGCTGTGGTTCCACCGCTGGTTCACGGACGCGCGGCAGGGGGCGGCGTGACCGCCGACCTCGACCGCGCTGCCGCCGGGAGCCGCCGCGACCTCGCCTACGCGGCGCTCCTCGCGCTCGCCCTGGCCCTCGGGGCGTTCTGGCTCGAGGGGCGGATCGATTGGAACCCCGCCGACGAGGGCTTCCAGTGGTACGGCGCGGTCGCCACCGCCCACGGCGCCGTGCCGCTGCGCGACTTCCGCTCCTACGACCCGGGCCGTTACCTGTGGAACGCGGCCTGGGCGAAGCTCTTGGGCGACGGCATCGTCGCGCTGCGCCTGTCGACGGCGCTCTTCGCCGCCGGGGGTCTCTTCTGCGGCCTCCGCGCCGCGCGCCGCGCGGTCGGCGGCCGGCGCTGGGCCCTCGCCCTGGTCGGCCTCCTCCTCGCCCTCTGGATGTCGCCGCGGCACAAGCTCTTCGAAGCGGCGGCCGCGATGGCGCTGGTCCTCGTCGCGGTGCGGCTGATCGAGAAGCCCTCTCCGGGACGGTATTTCGCGGCCGGCGTGGCGGTCGGTCTGGCGGCCTTCCTGGGCAAGAACCACGGCCTCTACGGCCTCATCGCCCTCTCGCTCCTCGCGCTCTATCTCGGCCTGCGGGAGCCTGGCGGGCTCGGCCGCCGGCTCCTCGC
>DATBQN010000315.1:0-1947 GCA_036560825.1 Thermoanaerobaculia bacterium | reverse complement strand
GCTGCCGCAGGGTGCAGTTGTTGACCGTGTCGACGGTGACGTAGCCGCGGGCGACGTGGTCGCCCAGGCTGCGGCCCGAGCAGAGGTGGCCGTCCAGGGGCGAGGGCAGGCCCACCAGGGCCGAGCGCACGTGGGCGAGCTCATCGGCCGACATCGGCGCCGGCGGCAGCCGGCCCCCGCAGCTCGCGAAGTTAAGGTCCTGGGAGAACACCCCTTTGGGGCTCAGCGCATCGGCCGGGTCCTGCCCGGCGCTCGCCGTCTGCGGCAGGGTGCCATGGACGAGGAGGTCGCGGAGGTTCAGGGTCTGCACGTCGTAGCCGGTCAGGTAGAGGTTGAAGCTCAGCACCGGCACCGCGAGGTCGCTCCACACCGTGGCATGGGTGAGGACGGCGGTCGCCGAGGCATTGTTCACCGAGAGGAGGGTGGTGAGGCCGTTGGGGTCGTCGAGGTCGACCTCGAAGTAGGGGAGGAGGAGGGTGGCGCCGGGGACGGCGTCCACGGTGCAGAGCTTCGCCGCCGCCGGAAGCGAGGCCGCGAGGAGTCCGGCGAGCGCCGCGGCGGCGATGGTGATCGATGGTCGGCTCATGTCTCTCCCCTCGTCAATCATTGGGCAGGTGGTGGTTCGGCGCGCAGGCGCTGTCGAGCCGGAAGGCGTCGATGGCGGTCGCGAAGCGGCCGGCGGCGGCCTGGACGTAGAGCACCCAGGCCTGGGCGGCCTGCGGATCGAAGGGCGGAACCTGGCTCCCCGAGAAGGTGTTGAGGTCGAGGTCCAACCAGCCGAAGTCGAAGGGCACCGGGAGCTGCGCGCCGCCGACGCGCGTCCGCTGCGTCGCCGCGGGGAAGGGGATGAGCACCGGTTGCGGCGGCTGGGCGAAGGGGAAAACGACGGGGAGGGCCGGATGCTCCTCCTCGTCGAAGATGGTGAAGCCCTCCTGTTCCAGGGGATACCAGGGCGGTCTCGACCCGCCCGCCGCCGGACAGGGGAACGGCGCCTGGGCGACCTTGGGGTCGCGCCAGACGATGAGGTCGACGGCGCCGCCGAAGGACTGCGGGACCGCGTACTGCGTGGCGAAGCTCGTCGCCAGGGGCTCGCGGTGATCGGCCGCCGACCAGCCGTCGTAGCGGCCGTAGAAGGTGTAGCGGCCGGGGGTCGAGGTCGCCGGGTCGGAGGCGCTGGCCTCGATGGCGACGAGGTCGGAGCCCTGGGCGTAGTCGTGGAAGGAGTCGACGATGTACCAGGTCCCCCAGAGGACGTTCTGATCGGTGGCGTCGCCGTTGCCGAAGTACCCGGGATCTCCCGGCACCCGCGGCGTGCAGTTGTTGACGGTGTCGACGGTGATGTAGCCGCGGGCGACGTGGTCGCCCAGGTTCTGGCCGAAGCAGAGGTTGCTGGCGAGGGCTGAAGGCCCGCCGGTGAGAGCTGCCCGCGCGTGGGCGAGCTCGTCCGCCGACATCGGCGGCGGCGGCAGCTTCTGCTGGCAGCTCGCGAAGTTGATGTCCTGGGAGTACACGCCCTTGGGGCTGAGGGTGTCGAGCGGGTCCTGTCCGGCGCTCGCCGTGCGGGGGAGGCCGCCGTGGACGAGCAGGTCGCGGAGGTTGAGCGTCTGCACGTCGTAGCCGGTCAGATAGACGGTGAAGTTGAGCACCGGCACCCCGAGGTCCGACCACACGACGGCGTGCGCGAGGACGGCCGTCGCCGACGCATTGTTGACCGAGAAGAGGGTGGTCAACCCGTTGGGATCGTCGAGGTTCACCTCGAAGTAGGGCAGCAGGAGCGTCGCCGCGGGGACGGCGTCGACCGTGCAGATCACGGCGCGAGCGGGCGCGGCGAGGAGCGGGGCGAGCAGGAGCGCGAACCCGAGGATCGCTCCCCCTCTCGAGCGCGGCTGGCCGCGGAATGCGGTGCGAGATGGCCGGGTCATCAGGTCTTTCATGCCCTCTCCTTCA
>DATBQN010000314.1:0-3956 GCA_036560825.1 Thermoanaerobaculia bacterium | reverse complement strand
GGAGTCCGGGTGGGCGACGAACTGGATGGTGGCGTTGGGGTCGGAGGCGCCGAAGGCGATGGTGATCTGGCGGGTGATCCCCGGCACCTCCTTGACCGACGCCTTGACCACCGCGACCTCCACCCGCTGCGAGCTTTGGAGCTGGATCACCGCCTGGCCGGAGGAGTCGGCCGGTACTTCCATGCCGGCGGCGCCGGCGGTGCCGCCGATCAGCGTGCCGGCCGAGGTCGAGAAGACGATCGTCCGCTTGTCGAGATCCGCTCCCGGCGAGATCTGGGCGATCAGGAGGAGCCGCGAGACGCCGTCGGCGGGGAGGCTCGTCTGGCCGCCCTCCGTGGTGAGCGAGAGCGTCGCCTGGATGAGGCCGGGCGTGGGGTCGTAGCGGCTGCGCTCGTAGCACCGGCTGGCGGAGAGGAGCAGGAACGCGAGGAGGGCGAAGAGGGCCTGATGGAGCGAGCGAGAGGAGCGCGAGCGGCGTGGCATGTGCGGCCTCACTTGAGCTGTAGCGTGCAGACGTCCGGCAGGGGGACGCCCTCCGAGTCGGTCACCGTCTGGTTGACCTGCACCATCGCCATCGGCCCCTGGCCGGGGCCGCGCAGCAGGGTGATCTGATCGCGGCAGACCTTGGGAGCCTGGGAGATCGTGTCGGTTCGGTGGATCGCCTTGGTGCGCTGGCCGCTCGCGTCCTCGAACCAGACGTCGTGGGCGGGCGCCAGGCTGTAGACGACCTTTATCGGCTCGGCGGCCTGGTCGCTCACCAGGGTCTGCTGGAAGGTGATCCGCTTGGGGAGCGTCGTCGGGTTGGGCGTCGCGGTCAGGTTCTGCTGGATCTGGATCGCCATGCGGATCTCCGTTTCTCGTCTCTCCGAGGGGCGGCGCGCGTCAGGACGTGGGGCCGAAGAGGCCGCCCAGGCCGCCCTTGAACGCCTTCGCGACGTTGAGGTCGAAGGAGAGGGTGAAGTAGTAGGTCGAGGCCACCCGGAAGCGGCCGATCAGCGGGTTGCGATCCTTCTCCTTGAAGATGAGGGCGCCGGCGCCGAGGCGGATGGTGTCGGTGATGCGCAAGCCGGCGCCGGCCAAGAGCGCCTGGTTGCCGAACAGGTTGTCGCGCGTCTGCGGGCTCCCCGCGCTGCCGTCGGCGACGCTCTGCACGGTGAGCCCCAGGGTGAGGGCGAAGCGGCGGGTGAAGGTCTGCCGGAAGCTGCCGAGCTGCGACAGCGCGGCGTCGCGGTTGACCGGCCGCAGGTAGATGTTGGCGCCCACGTAGGTGACGCCGGTGTCGACCTGCGGCGCGTAGACGATCCCCGCATCGGCGCTCACGTAATAGCTCTGGAAGGTGTCGAAGTTCCCCGTGCTCGAGCCGTCCGCGACGTTGACCTGCTCGGCTTCGATGCGCGCCTCGCGGGCGAGGGCGTCGAGCGCGGCGGAGCGCTCCGCGAGGCTCCGCTGGACGTTCCTCGCCAGGCCGGCGAGCCGGAAGGCGCCGCTCTTGGCGAGCGCGATCGGCCCGCCCGGCGCGGCGAGGGATCTGAGCTCGGCGACGTCGGCCTCCGAGAGCCCCGCCTTGACCGCCGCGAAGTCCCCGCCCGCCAAGACCTGCCGGCAGAGGGCCGCGAGCCGGTCGAGCGCGTCGGTCGCGGCGTCGTACTGGGCCGCCGCCGCGGTCGCCTGCGCGGCATCGGCGATCTCGTCGAGCGGCGGCATGCCGGGCTGCGCGGGGTCCTGCCCCAGGGCCATGCGGGAGACCTCGTCGGCGCTGCGGCGGGGGAGCGAGAGCGGCACCGCGAGGTCGGTGTCGACCAGCTTCTTGAGGTTGGGATCGGCCTCCGCCTGCTGGTCGAAGAGGCTCGCGAGGCGCCCCAGCGCGGCGCTGCCGCGGATCGCCTCCAGGCTCCCCTTGAGCCGGAACTGCAGCTCGGCGTAGCTCGGCGTCGCGAGGAGGCCCGGCGCCGCCGGGCGGCCGGAGAGGATGCTCCGCGCCTGGATCTGCGGGTTGAGCACCTCCCGCACCAGCTCGTTCAACCGCCCGCCCTGCATCAGCTCGTCGCGTCCGGGGGTGGGCGCCGGGTCGAAGAGGGTGTCGGGGGCGAGCACCTCGTCGGCGCCGGTCGCCTCGATGAGCTTCTGGCGCAGGGCGCGGCGCATGGCCGCGCTCTCGGCGGCCGTGATGTCGCTCGCCGGGACCTGCCGGAGGGTCTGGTCGAGCGCCTCGCGGGCCTTCGCCTGGAAGGCCGCGGCGGCGGCGGGCTGCACCGGCACCTGGGTGCGGAAGCAGAAGGCGTAGAAGCGCTGCGCCTGGAGCCGCGGCAGGATGACGCGGAAGGTCGTCCCGTCGATGCGCGCGGGGATCGGCTGCCCCGGCATCCAGCGCGCCCCGGCGGGGGAGAGGATGTGGCACTTGGGGTCGACGTTGAGGGCGTTCTTCGCCTCCGCGAACTGCACCGTCAGGGTCGGCGGCGGGCTCGGCGGCGGACCCCCGGGGTTGGCCGGCGGCGGAGTCAATGGCACCTGGCCGCAGAGCCGCACGGGGACGTCGAAGGGGAGGACCTTGTCGAAGGTGCCGGCGGTGACGTTGACGTTGATCTCGGCGAACCCGGTGTCGCCGGTCGGCGGCGTGCACTGCCCGAGCGCGGGCCGCGCGATCCCGGCGAGCGCGAGCAGGAGGGCGGCGGCCGCGACGGCGGCCAGAGACGGCGCCGCGCTCCCCCGAGCCGCAACAAGCCTGCCTGACGCTCCGCCCGTCGATCCCATTCTCGCGCTCCCCTCCGGAGCCGTCCGCGGAACCTCCCGCGAGACCGGGCTCCTCGTCTAACTCATTGGAAACGCTGCGAAGCTAGCACACGGGTCCGGCGGGACTCAAGGCGGTCGCGAGCGAGCTTCAGGGGGTCGGGCATCGGAGATCTCCGTGGAGAAGCGGGCCGCCGGGACGGCGCCCGGCTGGTGGGCCGGATGGGTGGGCGGGTAGGGGCCGCTTCGCGGCACCTAATCCTTTGGAGACGTGCCGGTCTTCTGCCGGTCCGTCAACAAGGAGATGAAGCGCATGAAGAAGCACGTTCTCGTACTCCTGGCCCTCCTCTCTCTCCTGCCGCTCGCAGGGGTCCTGGCCCAGACACCGCCGGTGGCCGTGCCTCCCGCGAATGCCGCAACGGCCCCGGTACCCGACACGGCGCAGTTCCTGGCGAGCTTGTCGGCCGGGCAGTCCCAGGCTCCGAGCGACCTGGTGCCCGCTCCGTCGTTTCTGACCGGCTGCACCCCCGCGTGCCCGACGGGCCAGCTCTGCTGCAACGTCTGTGGCAACCCGCCCGCTGAGGGTGGGGACAGCTGCATGGCCTGCGTGACGCCGATCCGCGGCCGTTGCCCGCTGGTCGTCTAGGAAATCGACACACCGAGGAGGACCGCTTGGCAAGCCGTCCTCCCCGGTGTAGATCGCTGGTCGCTCGACAGTCGGGCGATCCGGCGATCCGCCGCGCCAGCTCGTCGGCCCCGTTCGCCCACGGCGCCCTTTCTAGGCTCGGTCAGGCGCCCCCCTGATGCTCCGGCCGCAGCAGGTCGAGCACGGTCTTGACGGGTGCGAAGATCTCGTTCGGGACTTCGACGAAGACGGTGTTCCAGCCGGCCATGGCGCCGTTCCACAGGCCGGGACGCTCGAGGGCGCGGAGCGTCCGGCCGCCGTGCGACTTGTCGGATAGAAACACTGTCGCCTGATCGATGTAGCGCGGGAGATCGAAGGGGCGGCCCCGGCGGTCGCGGAGGGCGCAGGCGATGTCGACGGGGTTGAAGTGGGTGGCACTCCGCAGATGGTCGCGCTGCTCGGGGTTCTCGCGGTCGATCTGCGAGGTCTCGACGAGCTGGACCGAGATCTCGCCTGCTCGATCGCTGCACACCCAGAAGGGTCCCCCTCCGGGCTCGCCGGTGTTCCTCCCCACGCCGCAGACGCGGAGCGGCCGCGCGAGCCG
>DATBQN010000313.1:0-1747 GCA_036560825.1 Thermoanaerobaculia bacterium | reverse complement strand
GCGGCGGCGCGGCCGGTCGCCGAGCCGGCGCTCCCGGCGCCTCCGGCCGTTCCCGTTCCCGCGCCTCCGGCCGCCGGCGTTCCCGCCCCACCGGCCGGCGGCGGTGTCGCTCCTCCTGCCGGCGGTGCCGCTCCGCCCGCTGGCGGCGTTCCGCCCGCTCCTCCCGCCGGTGCCGCGCCCCCTGCCGCGCCACCCTGCTCGAAGAGGCCGGCGAACGAGTCGAGGTCGGCCATCACCCGCCGGATCTCCGTCTCGTCGTCGACCGTCGGGTCGGCGACCTGGCGTGTCCACAGCAGATGGTGCAGGGGGGCGTCGGCCGGCACGGTCACCCCGGCCGGGTTGGGAGCGTTGTTGGCCACCGGCAGCGCCGCCGAGGTGCGGAAGGCGTAGGCCGGCGTCACGCTCTGCCCGGCCGGCGTCGCCACCGGGCCGCCGCTCCAGCGCACGTAAGAGCCCAGGTGGACGAGCGGGCTCGAGAGCTGGGCGAAGGTCTTGCTCGTGGCCTCCGGCAGGGCCTTGTCGAAGAAGAAGCGGATGGCGTTCTGGACGCGCTCTTGCGGGGTGGGCATGGTCGGATCTCCAGGGCTTCCGGGCTCAGGGGACGGACGGCGCCGAGTCGGGGACGAGGGCGATCTGGACCACCTCGTCGTTCGCGGCGAGCGCGGCGATCTGCCGCGGGGTGAGGATGCCGGTGGCCGTCTGCCCGGCGCCGCCGAGGGCGAGCGCCGCCGCTTCCTCGTCCGAGAGCCAGCGGCGGAAGGAGACGACGACCGGCTGCGGCGCGTCCGGCTGGACGGCGAGCCGGGACTGTAGATTGGGGTCGAGCTTGTGACTGGGATCGGGACCGTGGGCCATGGCTCCTCCGCGTCACTTGAGCAGCGAGCCGTTGACCAGCCCGTAGCCCCAGTCCTGCGACAGGGGGTGCGCCGGCGCGGGCGTGCCGACGGGCGGCGGCGGCTGGTACTCCGACGCCGCGGGGATCGTCGAGGCGTTCCGCAGGCGGTCGAGCACCAGCGGCAGGGTGAGCGCCGCGTTGTCGCCGAGCAGGTTGGCGACCAGCCCGGTGACCACCGGCGACGCCATCGAGGTCCCCTGGAGGAGCCAGGCGCGCGGCGTCACCACGTCGCCGGGGTCCGGGTTGGCGAGCTGGCCGGAGAGGGCCGAGAGGATCCGGCAGCCGGGCGCCGCGACGTCGACCGCGTTGATCTCGTGATGGAGGTTGGGATAGACGGCGGCGAGGCCGCGCGACGGCGGCCGGAGCGGCCCCGGGCTGCTGAAGGTCGACAGCTCGTTGACGGCGGACTGGCTCGTCATCACCCGCGCCCCGAGCGTCAGGGAGTTCCAGGCCAGCCGGCTGTTGACGCTCGCCACGCTCACCGTCGCGGGCGACGCCGCCGGGACTCCGGAGAGGAAGGCGTCGTCGTCGCCGAACATCCCCTGGGGGATGAAGCGGGTGGAGCTCGGGGCGGTGGCGATCCAGGCGTGGACGTCGAGCGGCTGCGCGGAGCCGTTGTCGATCGCGATCACCCACTGATCGCCCAGCATTCCGAGCGGCGGCGCGGTCGACGCGAAGTTCACCTGGATGCTGAAGTCGCCGTTGAAGGGATCGGCGAGCGCCGTGACGAGGTCGATGCGCACGCGGTGGGTGGCGAAGGTGCCCGCCCCGTTGGGGGTGCCGGCGGTGCTCTGCCCTAGGGGTACGAGGCTGGTCAACGAGGTCGCGGTGTTGCGCGAGTGGCTGGCGTTG
>DATBQN010000312.1:0-3906 GCA_036560825.1 Thermoanaerobaculia bacterium | reverse complement strand
CCGATCGACCGAGAGCTGCCGCGCTCGGGCCCGCGCGACGAAACGCCAATCGAGCCGCCAGGGCGAGCGCCGCGAGGACGGCGAGCGAGACCAGGCAGAGCCCGGCCCAGCGCAGGCGCTCGTTGGCGACGAAGGCGTCCGTGTAGTCGGCGGGGATGAGCCGCCGCAGGGCGGACCCGGCGGCGCCCGGGAAGAGCGCCAGCACGACCCAGCCGGCGGTGAAGATCCCGGCGAGGCCGCCGAGCGCGAAGCCGAAGCGCTTCCGCGCCCCCTGGCTCGACGCCGCCTGATCGCTCTCCTCCCCGCCCTCGAACAGGCGCTCGAAGCCGATCCCGCAGAGGAGCGCGCCGCCGATCGCGACCGGCAGCCAGAACTTGACCGGGTAGCGCAGCGACGCCGCCCCGGGCAGGGCGAAGAGCCGCGCCGCGAGCGGATTGAAGCGGCCGAGGGAGACGAAGAGGCCGGCGGCGACCGCCCCCCAGGCGAAGAGCGCAACGCGGCGGCGAGCGCGTGGGAAGCCCGCCGCGGCGACCAGGGCGAGCGCGAGAAGCCCCGGGTAGAGCGACAGGTAGTAGGGCGGCACGTCGGTGAAGAATCGGCTTCCCCAGAAGCTCCCCGGCCCCAGCACGTCGGGGCGGCCGAAGGCGAAGGGCAGGAGCCACTCGAGGGCCTGGCGCGGGTCCCAGCTCGCCACGGTGGCGACCTCGGCGGTATAGCCCCAGTGGCCGCGGAAGGAGAGCGGCAGGATGCGCAGGAACTCGACGAGCTGCGGCGCGGCGACGAGGGTGCCAGCGCCGACGGCGGCCAGGAACCAGCCGGCCGACCACCAGCCAATCGGCCGCCATGAGAAGGACCGCGACGGCTTCGCCGGCGCCTCGGAGGGGATCTCGGAAGGCGCCGAGGCCGGCACCGCGCGCCCGCCGAGCGAGAGCGCCCAGACCGCCAGGGCGAGCGCGAGACCCGCCATCAGGGGATCGCCGCCGAGGAGGAGGAGGGCCCAGAGGACGGCGACTGCCGGCGACCGCCGCGCCGCGCCGCCGGCCCGCGCCCAGGAGAGGCAGGCCGCGACGAACGCCGGAGCGATCGTCGCGCCGGCGATCAGGTTGTAGAACGAGAGGTGCGAGAGGAAGAAGCCGGAGACGACGTAGCAGCCGGCGGCGACCCAGGCCGAGGCTCGCGACAGGCCCCAGGCGCGCGCCAGCCAGAGGAAGGCGAAGGGCGCCAGGAGCAGGTGGATCCAGAAGTGCGCGTTGAACGCCCAGAAGGGCGGCGCCGCGGCGCGGTAGAGGAGGTTGTCCGGATAGAAGGGGACGGCGTTGGGGTTCCCCGCCAGCGGCTGGCCGCCGGCGCGGTAGGGGTCGATCTCGGGGAAGAAGCCGCGGGCGAGCGCCGACGCCTGCGCGAGCTTCATCTCGAGGTGGGCGTTGGCGACGTCGCGGAGGAAGAGCGTCTCTCCGCCGCGCGCGAGGGGAAGCATCGCCACGGCGAGCAGGAGCAGGAGCGGCGCCCCGAAGAGGAGGCCCGCGCGCTTCATGGGACGCGCACCGTACAATACCGCGCGTGATCGGACCCCTCGTGCGCTCCATGCGCCCCACCCAGTGGGCGAAGAACTCCTTCGTCCTCGCGCCGCTCGTCTTCGGGCGCCTGCTCGGCGACCGCGGCGCCGTCCTCCGCGCGCTCCTCGCGCTGGCCGCCTTCTGCTGCGCCTCGAGCGCGGTCTACCTGGTCAACGACCTGAAGGACCGGGAGGAGGACCGCAGGCACCCCCTGAAGCGGTTGCGGCCGCTCGCCGCGGGGACGCTCTCCGTGCCGGTGGCGGCCGCGGCGGCGATCGTCCTGGCGCTCGGGGCGGGGGCGATCGCCTACGCGCTGCCGGGCGCCTTCGCGCTCGCCCTCGGCGCCTATCTGGCGCTCAACCTCCTCTACACGGCGGGCATGAAGCACGTGGTGATCCTCGACGTCATGACGATCAGCTTCGGGTTCGTGCTGCGCGTGCTCGCCGGCGCCGCGGCGACCGGCGTCCTGGTCTCGTCGTGGCTCATCCTCTGCACCATCTTCCTCTCGCTCTTCCTCGCCTTCTCGAAACGCCGCCACGAGCTCATCCTCCTCGCCGATTCGGCGACCGGGCAGCGCCGGGTGCTCTACCACTACAGCCCGGCCTTCCTCGACCAGATGATCAACGTGGTGACGGCCTCCTCGGTCGTCTCCTATGCTCTCTACGCGGTGGCTCCGGAGACGGTCGAGAAGTACCACACCCAGAACCTCGTCTACACGATCCCCATGGTGCTCTTCGGCATCTTCCGCTATCTCTACCTGATGTACCAGCAACCCGGGGAGCGTAATCCGACGGAGGCGATTCTCAAAGATCCGCCCTTCCTGATCAACATCGGCGTCTGGGGCCTCGCCGTGCTGTGGATCCTGTATCGGGCCGGAAAGTGACCGATTTGAACGCCGGGGGCGGAGCGCTTACAGTTACCTCCGACGTGAACCCCCGCGAGACCCCCTGCGAGGCGCCGGCCCGGCGCGTGGCCGTCGTGGTGCCGTGCCACAACGAGGCGGCGACGGTCGGCAAGGTGGTGCGCGACTTCCGCGCCGCGCTGCCGGAGGCCGAGGTGGTGGTGGTCGACAACGCCTCGACCGACGCCACCGCGCGGCTCGCCCGCGAGGCCGGCGCGCGGGTCGTCGCCGAGCCGCGGCCCGGCAAGGGGTTCGCCCTGCTCACCGGGCTCCGCGAGGCGCGCGACGCCGACCTCTTCGTGATGGTCGACGGCGACGACACCTACCCGGCGGAGGACGCGCCGCGCCTCCTCGCCGCCGCCTGCGCGGGGGCGGACATGGTGGTCGGCACGCGCCTCGAGGCCTCCGAGGAAGGCGCCTTCCGCGCCGGCCACTCGTTCGGCAACCAGCTCTTCAACCTGCTCGTCCGCCTGCTCTTCGGCGTGCGCACCAGGGACCTCTTCTCCGGCTACCGCGTGCTCACCCGCCGCTTCCTCGCCGCGACGCCGCTCATCGCCCAGGGCTTCGAGATCGAGGCCGAGCTGTCGCTCCAGGCGGCGGTGCGGCGCTTCCGGCTCGCCGAGGTGCCGATCCGCTACCGCGCGCGCCCCGAGGAGAGCCCGAGCAAGCTCCACACCTATCGCGACGGCTACCGCATCCTCCTCGCCATCCTCACCTTCTTCCGCGACTACAAGCCGCTCACCTTCTTCGGTTTCCTGGCGCTCTTCTTCCTCGTCCTCTCGCTCGCCGGCGGCGGGGTGGTGGTCGCCGAGTTCCTGCGCACCGGCCTGGTGCCGCGGCTGCCGCTCGCCGTCCTCGCGGCGGCGCTCTTCATCCTCTCCGCGCTGTCGCTCACCTGTGGAATCCTGCTCTCCTCGATCAACCGCAGGTCGGCCGAGATCGCAGCCCTCCTCCCCTGGCGGTGAGCCGGCGCTCGAGCGCGCGCGCTCCCGGCGTCGAGCATCCTGAGGATCGATGACAGACCTGATCGGCGCCGTCCTCACCCTCCTCACTCTCGCGTCGCTCGCGGCGGGCGGTTATTTTCTCGCCCTCCGCCTGTTGGGCGAGCGGGGGCCCGGCGATGCGGTCCCGCCGATCCCGGATCCACTGGATCTCGCCGTCGCGACCCTCCTCTCGGCGACCGCCGAGGGCGTCGGCCTCGCGCTCTTATTGGGGTCGGTCGGGCTCCTCCGCATCGCCGTGGCGCTGCCGCTCGCGGTCGCCTTCGGCTGCGCTCTCGTTCTCTTCCCACGCCGCCTCTCGGCGGGAGAGCTCGCCCGGCCGCTCCGCCTGCTCGGCGAGCGCTCGCGCCAGCGCCTGCTCGGTTATGGCGCGCTCTCGATCCTCGCCCTCCACGGCATCGGCAACGAGGCGCTCCGCGGGCTCCTCCGCCCGCCGCTCTCGTGGGAC
>DATBQN010000311.1:0-10466 GCA_036560825.1 Thermoanaerobaculia bacterium | reverse complement strand
GACCGCCTCCATGTCGCGCTCCGCCGCCTACTCCACCGTCACGCTCTTCGCCAGGTTGCGCGGCTGGTCGACGTCGGCGCCGCGGCGGACGCCGATGAAGTAGGCGAGGAGCTGGAGGGGGATGACGTTGACGATCGGCTGGAGGAGCGGCGAGACCGCCGGCACGAGGATGACGTCCTCGGCGAGGTCGGCCAGGTCCTCGGGGTCGTGGTCGGTGAGGCCGATGACCACCCCGTCGCGCGCCTTGACCTGTTGGATGTTGCTCTTGACCTTCTCGTAGACCTCGTCGCCCGTCGCCAGGGCCACCACCGGCATGTCCTTGTCGATGAGCGCGATCGGCCCGTGCTTCATCTCGCCCGCCGGGTAGCCCTCGGCGTGGATGTAGGAGATCTCCTTCAGCTTCAGCGCCCCTTCGAGCGCGATCGGATAGTTGATGCCGCGCCCGAGGTAGAGGAAGTTCTCGGCCCGGAAGTAGCGCCGCGCGAGCTCTTCCATCCGGGGCTCCAGGGCGAGCGCCTGGTCGATCGCCAGCGGCAGGTGGGCGAGGTCTTCGAGGTAGCGGCGCTCGAGCGCTCCGGCTTCTGTCACATCCGAATGCCGCGCCTGCCGCAGATAGAGCGCCAGGAGGTAGAGGGCGACGAGCTGCGTGGTGAAGGCCTTCGTCGAGGCGACGCCGATCTCCGGGCCAGCGTGGGTGTAGATCACGCCCTCGCTGATGCGCGTCGCCTGGCTGCCCAGCACGTTCGACACCGTGAAGAGCCGCGCGCCGCGCTCGCGCGCGATCTCCATGGCCGCCAGGGTGTCGGCGGTCTCGCCGGACTGCGAGACGCCGACCGCCAGGAGGCGCGAGGAGACGATGGGGTCGCGGTAGCGGTACTCGGAGCCGTAGTCGACCTCGACCGGCATCCGCGCCAGCTGCTCGATGAGGAACTTGCCGACCAGCGCCGCGTGCCAGGAGGTGCCGCAGGCAACGAGCTGGATGCGCTCGAGGCCGCGGATCTCGGCCTCGGAGAGCGCGATGGTGTCGATCGTGACCCGCCCGGTCTCGAAGTCCACGCGCCCGGCGAAGGTGTCCTGCACCGCCTGCGTCTGCTCGTGGATCTCCTTGAGCATGAAGTGCTTGTAGCCGCCCTTTTCAGTCTGGATGGGGTCCCAGTTGAGGTGCTGCACGGGGCGGTCGACGGGCTTTCCGGCGCGGTCCCAGATCTCGACTCCGGCGGGCGTCAGGCGCGCGAGATCGCCGTTCTCGAGGAAGATCACGTCCTTCGTGTGGCTGAGGAGCGCGGCGGGATCGGAGGCGAGGAACTGCTCGCCGTGGGCGAGGCCGATGAGGAGCGGCGGCCCCTGCCGGGCGGCGACGATCTCCTGACCCTCCCGTCCCTCGGCGCCGGTCGCCACGGCGGCGAAGGCGTACATCCCCTGGAGCTCTGCCTTCGCCTTCTCCACCGCAGTTTTCAGGTCGCCCAGGTCGCCCAGGTCGCCGTCGAGGTAGGAGGAGATGAGGTTCGCCACCACCTCGGTGTCGGTGTCGGAGCTGAAGGTCCAGCCGCCCGCCTGCAGCCGCTTCTTGAGCGGCAGGAAGTTCTCGATGATGCCGTTGTGGATGAGCGCCACGCGGCCCTTGGAGTCGACGACTGGATGGGCGTTGCGCTCGGAGGGCGCCCCGTGGGTGGCCCAGCGCGTGTGCCCGAGCCCGTAGTGGCCGGCGAGCGGCTCGTGGCGGAGCTTCTCCCGCAGACGCTCGAGCTTGCCCTCCGCCTTGACCGTCGCCAGCGAGCCGTTCTTTACCACCACGAGCCCGGCCGAGTCGTAGCCCCGGTACTCCAGGCGCGAGAGGCCCTCCATGAGGAGCGGCACCACCTCACGGCTGCCGACGTAACCGACGATTCCGCACATGCGCTCTATGACCTCGCTTCGCGATGAGTTTATTCCGTGGGATGTCCCGCCGGGCGTTCGGAGCCTTCGCGCTCGACGAGCCGGCGGTCGACCCGGTCGAGCTCGTCCGGCTGGTTCACCCCCCAGGCCTCGGCAGGATCGGCGAGCGCTACGAGGCGGATCTCGCGGCCGTCCGCGGTGGCGGCGGTGAGGGCGTCGGTCAGGTAGAGCTCGCCCTGGGCGTTGGCCGTCGAGAGCCCCCGGAGGTAGCGGAAGGTCTCCGGCGCCGGGAGGGCGTAGATCCCCGCGTTGACGCGGCGGATGGCGAGCTCCTCCGCCGTCGCGTCCGCCGCCTCGACGATCCTGGCGAGCGCTCCCGCGGGCGTCGCGACGACCCTGCCGAGCGAGCCCGGGTCGTCGAGGTCGGCGACCGCCATGGCCCCCCAGGCCGGGCGCGGGCCCCCCGGCGCTCCCTCCATGGCGGCGGCCAGGGCGTCGAGGGTCGCCGGGGAGACGAGGGGCACGTCGCCGGAGAGGACGAGGAGGGTCGCCCGGTCGATCCCCAGCGCCGCCAGCGCGGGCTCGGCGCGCGCCAGGGCGTCGCCCGTGCCGCGCTGCTCCTCCTGGAGGACCCAGGCGACGTCCGCGGCGGACGAGAAGGCCGCCCGCACCTCCTCCGCGCCGTAGCCGACGACGACGAGGAGGCGCTCGCACCCGGCGCCGCGCGCCGCGTCGAGCACCCAGGAGAGCAGCGGCCGCCCGGCCGCCCGGTGAAGCACCTTGGGCAGCGGCGAGCGCATGCGCTTGCCCTTGCCGGCGGCGAGGACGACGGCGATCCGCCGGCCCGGGGTCATCGGCTCATGCCGTCTGGGGAACGAGGGTGAGGACGGCGCGCGCGAGCTTCGCCGAGTCATGGCGGATGAGCTCGCCGGGGGCGAGGAGGTCGGCCGTGAGGACGGAGACCCCCATGCGCTCGAGCGCCTCGCGGTCGACGGAGACCGGCGCGGAGCCGGTCTCGGCGTAGTGCAGGACGAGCTCGGCGGGGATCGGCGACGAGTTGGCGAGCACGGCGTCGACGAGGTCCGAGCCGGCGTGGTCGCGGACCGCGGCCAGGTGGTCGAGGCCCATCATGCCGTCCGTCTCGCCCGGCTGGGTCATCAGGTTGAGCAGCAGGATCACACGCGCGCGCGACTTCGCGATCGCCTGGCGGATGCCGGGGATGAGCAGGTTGGGGAGGATCGAGGTGTAGAGCGAGCCCGGGCCGAGGAGGATGAGGTCGGCCTGCTCGAGGGCGGCGACGGCCGCCGGGAAGGCGGGCGGCGCCGGCGGATCGAGCTCGATCCGCGTCAGCTCCTCCCCCGAGACCCCCACCGCGGACTCGCCCTCGTAGACGCGGCCAGAGGCGCCGTGGCCGCGCAGGCGCACGTCGGTGAGCGTCGCCGGGTAGACCTTGCCGCGCACCGAGAGCACCGACTCGGCGGTCAGGATCGCCTGGTAGAAGTCGCCGGTGATGCCGGTCAGGGCGGTGAGGAAGAGATTGCCGAAGCTGTGCCCGAGGAGGCCGCCGCCGTTCGGAAAACGGTACTGGAAGAGCCGGGCCAGGAGGTCTTCGTCGTCCGCCAGGGCGACGATGCAGTTGCGGATGTCGCCCGGCGGCAGCACCTTGAACTCGCGCCGCAGCCGGCCCGAGGAGCCGCCGTCGTCGGTCACCGTGACGACGCCGGTGAGCTGCTTGAGCGCGGCGCCGCCGACCTCGTGCTTGAGGCCGCGCAAGAGGGCCGAGAGGCCGGTCCCGCCGCCGATCGCGACGAGGGCGGCGCCGCCGGCGGGGGCGGGCTCGGCGCGGCCCTCAGGGGAGGTCGAAGAGCTGGCGGAGCTCGCGATCCTTGCGGAGCTCGGCGAAGTCGGCATCGTGGTAGGCATGGATGCGATTCTTGGGGTTCAGCTCGACCGCCTGGCCGAGCGCCTCCGCCGCTTCCTCGAGCCGGTTCTCGAGCACGTGGATCGCCGCGGCGAGGTAGGCGAAGCGCTCGTCCCTCTTCTCGCGGCCGCCGCGGCGGCAGATCTCGAGAGCCGCGGCGAGATTACCGCGGTTCTTCTCGAAGACGGCCTTGAGATAGGCGTCCTCCTGGCCCGGCTTGGCGTCCGCCTCCTCCAGCCGTTGATGGGCGGCGGCCAGGTACTGGCGCGCGCGGGCGGCGATCTCCGGCCGGTCTTCGTCGTGGGCGACCTTTTCGAACAGCTTGACCGCTCTCGCCCAGTCCTGCTTGTGCATCGCCTTGAGGGCGTCCGTGTAGGCGATGAGCGCCGCGTCGGGGGGCTCCGGCGCGCGGGGAGCCTCGGCCTTCTTGATCGGAGGGCGGAGCGGAGCGGGCGGAGCCTTCTTCGCCGGCTCCGGCGCCTTCGCGCGGGCCGGGGCGGGCGCGGCCTTCTTGACGATTGGACGCGCTGGTGGACGCGCCGGCGGGCGGGCTGCCGGGCGGGCTGGTGGGCGCGCGGATGGGCGCGCGGGCGGTGCCGGCCGGCGTGCCACAGCGGCCTTCTTCACCGGCTTGCCCGCTACCCGGGCGGGAGCGGGCGAGGCCTTCCTGACCTTCGCCTTGGCCTTCACGCGGGCGGGGGCGGGCCGGGCCTGCTGCCGCTTCGCCGACGGGCGTTTCGTCTGCGGGCGAGCAGCCGGACGGGCTGCCGGGCGCGCGGGCTTGGCCGCGGCTTTCTTGCCGACCTTGCGGGCGCGCACCGGCGCGGCCTCGGCCCGCTTGGCGCGCGCCGGCGCCACCTCGGCGAGCTTCGCCCGCACGGTCCTCGCGTCGGTCTTGAAGCGCTTCGCGAGCTCGTCGACCGGCTTGCTCGTCCCGTAGCGCCGCAGGTAGGAAACCTCTGAGTTCTGCCACCGTTTCGCCATCGCTCGTCGCTCCCAGGTCAGTGGCCCGCGAAGGCCGGACCTAGCGTTTCCGCAGCTCGATGAGAATCTGTTTGGCGACCGATTTCAGGGTGTCGAAGACGCCGACGCCGGTCGTCGCCACGGCTTCGAACGTCGGCTCGCGCTTGTAGTTGAGCGTGCGGTACATCTCGTCGACCGCGATCACGTTGCCCAGGTCGCGCTTGTTGAACTGCAGGGCGTAGGGGATCGTCGTCAAGTCGAAGCCGTGCTCCTGGAGGTTCTGCTCGAGGTTGCGGATGGACTCGATGTTGGCCTCCATCCGCTCGTCCTGGCTGTCGGCCACGAAGACGACGCCGTCGACGCCCTTCAGGATGAGCTTGCGGCTGGCGTCGTAGAAGACCTGGCCGGGGACGGTGTAGAGGTGGAAGCGGGTGGTGAAGCCGCGGATCGAGCCCAGGTCGAGCGGCAGGAAATCGAAGAACAGCGTGCGATCGGCCTCGGTGGCCAGCGAGATCATCTTGCCCTTCGACTCCGGGGCGGTCTTGTTGTAGATGTACTGCAGGTTGGTCGTCTTGCCGCACAGCCCGGGGCCGTAATAGACGATCTTGCAGTTGATCTCCTTGCTGGCGTAGTTGATGAAGGTCATCTGCGCTCGCTCGCTCCGCCGCCGGCCGTGAGCTCCTCGGCCGGGCGCGGTCTACTCGCCGACCCTGCCCGAGGGCTCTCGCTCACTCGCTCTTATTCACCGAACAGGGCGTCGATGTCGTCGTCGGTGATCTCGGAGAAGGGGCTGCCATGCGGCGTCCCCTGCACTCCCCGGTCACCCTTTTGCAGCAGTGTTTCGAAGATCTTTTCGAGATCCACGCTGGCGCGCTTGACCCGCAGGCGCACCAGCCCGAGCGAGGAGCGATCGTCGAAGATGACCACCAGGATGGCGCGCTTGGCGACGATCGAGATGTGGATGTGGTCCTGTTGCCCCTCGTGGAACAACACCGAGAACTCGCGCTCGCCGATGAGCTTGGCGAGCCCGTCGGTGGCGGCGACGTTGCCGGCCGTCAGCGAGGCGAGGGAGGTGGTGTCGAACTGCTCGATCTCCCCGGCGGCGGCGATCTGCTGCCCGTTCTTGTCGATCAGAAAGACGGCCTTGGCGTTGGCCTCCTGGCGCAGGCGGCGGAGGGCCTCCTGCAGGCTCCTGAACTCCTCTTCGTAGAGGACGAAGTCGGCTGCGCACATGGCTAACCTTTCCGGACCGCGCGACGATACACCACGGAGCGTTGGTTGGGTGATTCCGCTCGGCCGGTTTCCATCAATGGAAGAGCCGCCATCCCTGGAGGATGTCGGCCTCGGCGATCAGCAGACGGTCGCCCTCGACCCGATGAGCCAGGGGCACCGGCTTGCAGCCCCCGCCGCCCGCGTTGACCTCGGAGAGCCGGAAGGACTTGTCGCACTTGTTGCAGACCACCCACTCCCCCTCGTGCCGGAACCCCCGGTTGGACTTGGCGCACACCTCGTCGGCGTCGTAGGCGACCTCGACCGTGCGCTGGGCGTCGCGGGCGACGAAGAAGCGCACCTCCTGGTTGCCGGCGTTCAAGAAGCGATAGAAGCGCACCTGCTGGGGCCCCAGCCCGGCGACGTCGATCGCCACCTCCCCGTGGTGGGGCAGCACCAGCTCGTAGCCCGGGCCACCCTTCGACTCCAGGATCATCTTCGCCCCCAGCACGGCGGCGACGAACAAGAGGACGAGGACGACCCCGTGCACCGGCCTGAAGCGGAACATTGCCGTATTGTGGCCGATGCGGTAAAGAGCCGCAAGGGGCGGTCCCCGCCGTCCCCGGAGCCCGCCGGAGCAGCGCAAGTGATTGGGCTGAAATCGGATGCGCGGCCGGCGGAGCGCCGGCACGGCGTCCCGTGAGACCGTTTAGCGGCACATCCCGGCACAGAGCCAGGCGGTAAGCAGGCGGGCGGCCTCGCGATGTCCGGCGGCGTTCCAGTGCCCTTCGCCCCGCCTCGTATTGGGAAAGCCGTGGAGGTAGCGGCCGGTCTGCGCCGCCCGGTCGGCGAGCGGAGGGGCCAGGGCGAGGACCGGGATGCCGGCCGCCCGGCCGAGCTCGGCGAGCCGGCGATCGGGGTAGAAGAGGTCGGGGACCCCCAGCCGGCGGGCGAAGGCCTGGCGCTTGGCCCGGTCGGGGTCGACCTGGATGGGGGTCGATAAGCTGACGACGGCGAAGCGGGCGCCGTGGCGGCGCGCCTCGGCGTCCATCTCCCGGATCATCGCCTCGGTCACTTCCCAGGCCTCCCGCCAGGCGGTGTCGGAGGGCGGCGGGGGCTGGTAGACGGCGTTGTCCAGCCCCAGCTCCTCGATCGGCTGGGTGGTCACCCGCCGCGCCTTCCAGGAGCCGACGGCCCCATCGAGGGCGCTCTTCCCCATCTTGGCGAGCTGCAGGAGGCGGGAGCGGTTGAACGTCGCGTAGAGGGCGCGCGCCGGGAGGCTCCGGCGCAGGCGGTAGCCCTCGCTGCCGCGGAACGAGTCGTCCAGACGGAGGCCGCGGTCGCCGCTCTCGAGGACGAAGTAGGGCCGCAGCGGGTCCTGCTCGAGCGCCCGGTAGTTGTTGCGCACGTCGTTGCCGGAATAGAAGGCGAGGAGGACGAGATCCGGCGCGTACCTCCAGGCGCGGTGACGGAGGGTGAGGAGCTCCTGGGCGGTGCCGTAACCCGAGACGCCGAAGTTGATCACCTCGACCTGGCGGCCCTCGAAGGCCGGACATGCCGGACAGGCCGGGAGCTGGCGCTCCAGGAGCGACCAGAAGGTCTCCTCGACCGGCACCTGGAGCGCCTCGGCGCAGGAGTCGCCGAGGATCGCGATCCGGTAGACGCCGGGGGGCTTCCCCGGGGCGTGCTCGCGGTCGCGCAGGCCCGCCGAGCTGATGCGGACGGGAGCGTCGCCCTCCTTCGTCCAGCGGCCGGCGGCGCCGGGGATGAGCGACCAGCCGAGCTGGGGGTCGGGGCGGTAGAAGTTGGGGTAGGAGACGCCGGCGACGCGGAGGGCGACCTCCGCCGCCGCGAGCGTGAGGACCGTCGAGGCGGCGAGGAGCGCCAGCTTCCCGGCGCGGGAGCGCGCGGGCATCCGCGGCTAGAACAGCGTGTAGATGAAGGGCGCGGTCGCCTGGCTGGTGACGACGAGGAGGATCACCAGGCCCAGGATGAGCACGAAGGGGACGATCCAGTAGACCTTGTTGTGCCGCGCGAAATCGAAGATCTGCCGCAGCAGCGAACCGACGTAGCCAAGCTTGCCCATCGCACGGCTCTCCTTGTCCGACCCGAAAGCCTAGTCCAGTTGATATTCCTTGCGCCAGTCCCCACGCTCCTCGAGCGCCGGCTGGGCGCTCTTCGCGAGCAGGAAGGGGCCGAGCGCGAGATAGTCCATCTCGGTGCGCATGAAGCAGCGGTAGGCGTCCTCGGGGGTGCAGACGATCGGCTCGCCGCGGACGTTGAAGCTGGTGTTGACGATCACCCCGCAGCCGGTGAGCTTCTCGAACTCGGTGAGCAGGGCGTGGTAGCGCGGGTTGTCCAGCCGCGACACTGTCTGGATGCGCGCCGAGTAGTCGACATGGGTGACCGCGGGGATGTCCGAGCGCGGGCGGTTGACCCACTCGACGAGGTCGAGGCCGTCCTCGTCGCCCCGCTTCGCCACCCGCCGGCCCGCGACGACGTCCGCCACCAGCAGCATGTAGGGCGACGGGCGGTCGAGCTCGAAGTACTCCCCCACCCGCTCCTCGAGGACGCTCGGCGCGAAGGGCCGGAAGCTCTCGCGGAACTTGATCTTCAGGTTCATGATCGACTGCATCTTGGGCGAGCGCGCGTCGCCTACGATCGAGCGGTTGCCGAGCGCCCGCGGCCCGAACTCCATCCGCCCGTGGCAGAGGCCGACGACGTTCTCCTCCGCGATCAGCCGGGCGAGGCGAGGCGCCCACTCCTCCTCCGCCAGCTCCTCGAAGGGCAGGCCCCGCGCGGTGAGGAAGTCGCGGATGGCGGCGGCGCCGAACTCAGGGCCCAGGAGGGCGCCGCCCATGGCGTCGCGCCGCGGGGTGACCGTACGCGGGCGGCCGAGGGCGTTGTGCCAGAAGGCGAGCGGGGCGCCCAGGGCGCCGCCGGCGTCGCCCGCCGCGGGCTGGATCCAGAGGTCGTCGAAGATGCCGGCGCGCAGGAGGATGCCGTTGGCGACGCAGTTGAGCGCCACGCCGCCGGCGAGGCAGAGGTTCTTCTTTCCGGTGAGCTCGCGGGCCTGGCGGGCGAGCTTGAGGACGACCTCCTCCGTCACCTCCTGGATCGAGCGGGCGAGGTCCATCTCGCGGCGCGAGATCGGGCTCTCGGGCTGGCGCGGCGGGCCGCCGAAGAGGCGGGCGAAGCGGCCGTTCGTCATCTCCAGGCCGTCGAGGTAGCCGAAATAGTCCATGTTGAGGCGGAAGGAGCCGTCGTCCTTGACGTCGATGAGCTCGCGGCGGATGGCGTCCGTGAAGCGCCCGGTGCCGTAGGGCGCGAGCCCCATCAGCTTGTACTCGCCCGAGTTCACCTTGAAGCCGGTGAAGTAGGTGAAGGCCGAGTAGAGGAGGCCCAGCGAGTGCGGGAACTTGATCTCGCGCAGCAGGCGGAGCGAGGCGCCCTCGCCGACGCCGATCGTCGTCGTCGCCCACTCGCCGACGCCGTCGAGGGTGAGGATCGCGGCATCCTCGAAGGGCGAGGGGTAGAAGGCCGAGGCGGCGTGCGACTCGTGGTGCTCGGTGAAGAAGATCTCGGTCCGGCCGTCGATGCCGCACTGGCTGAGCGACTCCTCGATGCGCGGCGGGATCCAGAGCTTCTCCTTGAGCCACAGCGGCACCGCCTGGACGTAGGAGCGCAGGCCGCGCGGGGCGACCGCCAGGTAGGTCTCGAGGATGCGGTGGAACTTGAGGAGCGGCTTGTCGTAGAAGACGACGCCGTCGAGGCCGCTCCCCACGATCCCCCCCTCCGCCAGGCAGTAGCGCACGGCGTTGCCGGGGAAGTCGGCGTCGTGCTTCTTGCGCGTGAAGCGCTCCTCCTGCGCCGCGGCGACGATCCGACCGGAGTCGATGAGGCAGGCCGCCGCGTCGTGGTAATAGCAGGAGATGCCGAGGAGCTTCATCGGGCGGGGGGAAGGGTCAGAATTGCTTGCGGTAGGCGTCGGCGCCGCGCGGCCGCGCGGGCTCCGACCAGTAGGAGGCGCGGCGCCGGTCGAAGCCCTTGGTGATGCCGAGCTTGCCCGCCGCCCGCAGGAGCGCCCCGACCGGCAGCACGAAGAGGAAGAAGAGGATGGTCATCAGCAGCCAGGTCACCGCGGCGCCGACGGCGCCCCCGAAGGCGTCGAGCAGGCGCTGGAGGCGCGGGTAGAGGCCGGTCGGCGAGGCGAGCGCGATCCCCGCGAAGAGGACGGCGATGGCGGCGACGGCGTACGCCGGCTCCGGGCGATGCGGCTTGAGGTAATAGAGGACGGCGGCGACGGCGAGCCCGATCGCGAGGCTGAGCGCGCCGCGCTGGCGCGCCGCCGCCGCTCTCGCCCGCAGGGCGTCCTCGCCCGTGGCCTCCTGGCCGCGCGGATTCCACACCGCTGCCGATGCGTCCATCCTCTTCATCTGTCGGGGTGTCCCTCCGTCCTCGGCTCGCCGCGGAGCCGTGCGAAACGCGGGCGATCCTA
>DATBQN010000310.1:0-3496 GCA_036560825.1 Thermoanaerobaculia bacterium | reverse complement strand
GTCGAGCCCCATGGCGACCACGGCGTCGATCTCGCCCGGCCGCGGCCCGAAGGCGAAGCGGTTGAGGAGATGGGCGGCCGCCTGGCGCTCCGAGAGGCCGGCCTGCCGCCACGGCAGGTGGACGGAGGACGAGCCGCCGCCGGCGGCTCCGCTCCCCGCCGCCGCGGCGAGCCAGGGGACGGAGAGCGCGAGGATCGTGGCCGCTGCGAGGACGGCGGCCCGCGTCAGGATCGTCGGGTGGAGGCTGGGAGCGGCTCGCATGATCTCTCCTTCGCTCGCATGAAACATGTGGCCGGCGCGAAACCTGCGGCAGAAGGCCCGCTTTCGCGCGCGGTATGCTCGGCGAGGCGCCCGCGCGGGGCGCGCGGTCAAGGATACTCCCCGCGGGCAAGGGGCCGGAGGAGGAGAGGCACGGGACGCGAGCGAGAGGGCGGCGCGCGCCGCACGGGCCGGCAGCGCCTCCTGTTGAGGCTGCTCAGCCTCTACCCGCCGTTCCTCGGCGCCGGGATCCGTGTCCGCATCGCGCCCGATCGCCGCACCTTTGAGGTGCGGATGAAGCTCAGCCGCTGGAACCGGAACTATGTCGGCACCCACTTCGGCGGCTCCCTCTACGCGATGTGCGACCCCTTCTACATGCTCATCCTGATCGAGGCCCTGGGACCGGACTACGTGGTGTGGGACAAGGCCGCGACCATCCGCTTCCGCCGGCCCGGCCGCGGTCCGGTCGCCGCCCGCTTCCACATCCCGGAGGAGCGGATCGCCGAGATCCGCGCCGCCGCCGACGCGGCCGGCAGGACCGAGCCGACCTTCAGGGCCGAGGTGCGCCATGGCCGCGACGGCGAGGGCGATCTCGTCGCCGAGGTCGAGAAGCTGCTCTCGGTCTCCCGGCGGGACCGCGTCGCGGCACAGCTCGTGGAGACGCTTGTAGAGAAAGACCCCGGCCGGTAAGCTCAGGGGCTCATCGGGGCGGGCCCGACGCCCATCCCCCGCGGGGTTCCCTCTCTGGATTTCTCGCTCCGTAGCTCTGACCCCTTCCCAATCGATCGCAAGGAGACGCGCTCATGCTCCGAACCTCCCGATTCCTTCCCGTCCTCCTTCTGCCCCTCCTCCTCGCCGCCGTCGCGACGGCGGGGGCGGACACCCTGCTGACCATCAAGAGCCGCACCGAAGGGGCGCCCATCATGGGGAGGAGCCCGTCCCAGAGCGCCGAGGTCAAGATCTGGGTGAGCCCCGACGACAAGCGCATCCGGCGCGACGAGGGCGGCTACTCGATGATCATGGTCCTCGACAAGAGCAAGATGTACATCGTCGATCACAACGCGAAGACCTACAACGAGATCGATCTGCCGGTCGACTTCAAGAAGCTCATGCCCCAGGGCGGCGAGCAGATGATGGAGGAGATGCAGCGGATGCAGAAGATGGAGGTCGCGGTGAAGCCCTCCGCCGAGACCAAGAAGATCGGCTCGTGGAACACCAAGCGCTACGAGGTGACGCTGACCAACGCCGCGGGGATGAAGATCGCCTCGCAGATGTGGATGAGCCAGGACGTGGGCTTCGACACCGCGGCCTTCTCCAAGCTGCAGGCGAGCATGACGGCGCTCAGCTCGAGCGGCACGGAGTGGGCGAAGAAGATGGGCGAGATCCCCGGCTTCCCCGTGCTCACCGAGTCGCGCATGACGACGCCGCAGGGCGAGATCAAGACCTTCCAGGAGCTCCAGTCGGTCGACAAGAAGCCGGCGCCGGCCGGCACCTACTCGGTGCCGAGCGGCTACGAGAAGACGGGGTTCGGCGCCGTCGTCCCGCGCTCCCCGGTCCGGCCCGGCCCCCCGCGCCCGGCTGCGCCGCCGCCAGCCGCGCCGAAGCCCGCCGCCCCGCCCCCGTCCGGCAACTAGGGCTCGAGGTCGGGCCGATCGAGACGTGACGGCGCCCGCCCGGGCGCCGTCACGGGCAGGCTGCGGAGAGGCCGCGCCGGCACCCTGCTATCCTGGGCCCGGCAGGAAGCCACCCCTCGATGCCCACGCCGCTCCCGCCGCTCTGGCAGTGCCCTCGCTGCGGCGAGCGCTTCGTCACCCGCAACATGTGGCACTCGTGCGGGACCTACACGGTGGAGGCGCTCTTCGCCGGCTGCGAGCCGCAGGTGATGCCGCTCTTCGAGCGCTTCGCGAAGATGGTGCGCACCTGCGGGCCGGTGGCGATGATCCCGCAGAAGACCCGCCTGGTCTTCCAGGTGCGCGTCCGCTTCGTCGGCATCTACCCGCGCAAGTCGCACTTCCTCTGCGGCCTGCTCCTCGGCCGCCAGCTCGACCATCCCCGCTTCGTGAAGATCGAGACCTTCTCCCCCCGTTGCTTCGGCCACCACCTACGCCTCGCCGCCGAGAGCGACCTCGACGACGAGCTGGCCGGCTGGCTGCAGGAAGCCTACGCCTACGGCGAGCAGCAACACCTGGCGGCGAAGGGATAGGTCATCCCCGCCGGGCCCGCGCCGGTCAGTGCGTGCAGCAGACCAGGCAGCCGTTGCTGCCCCGGCAGTACGGGCCGTCGCACTGCGGCAGGATGCAGAGCAGCGACGGACTGCGCGGGATGCCGGGCACGGCGACGACCTGCGGCGTGACGGTGACCGTCGCGGCAGCGTGGGGCGAGCTGAGAGCGAGGGAGAGCTTCCGCCTCCCGGGCGCGCCGAGAGCCGGCGTGGGTTCGCCGAGCGCCGGCGTGGTCTCGCCGGGTTCCGTCGTAGCCTCGCCGCCCACCGGCGTGACCGTGAGACGTCCTCTCGCCGCCTCGCCGACCTGCGGCATGGCCTCGACGACACCCGGCGTGGCCACGACGCGCGTCAAATTGGCCTCGCGCGGTTGCGGCGAGATGAGGGATCGGCTCGGCGTGGCCACGCCGTCAGCCGGCGAAGCTACGCCGAGAGCCGTCATGGCCATGCCGAGAGGCGTCGTGGTCACGCCGGTGGCCGGCGAGCCCATGCCGGTAGCCGGCGAGTCCATGCCGAGAGTCGGCGAGCTCACGCCGATGGGCGGCGAGTCCGCAACCCTAGCCGGCGAATCGGCGCCGCTGCCCGTCGCGGGCACGCCGCCTCCCGGCGTGACCGAGTGGACGCTCGGCGCGGCTACGCCGCCGGTGCACCTCCGAAGGCCCGCCTGCGGCGCTTCAGGGTATCGGCGACCTCTTCGCGGACCTCGTCCCACGGTCGCGCGGCGGCGGGATCGGCTTCATGCGCGGCGAGCCGTTCCTCGATCACTTGCAGGTGCCAATCGGGGACTGGGACGTCCTCTGGACGGACCGCGATGCGGTCCCAGAGAGACTGAACGTAGTCAACCTTCTCCTCGACAGACAGCTCGTCGAAGCCGGGTGGCGGGATCGGAAGGGCTTGAGACATGATCGGACCTCCCATCCCGGAGAGTATAGACCCCTCTGCCGCGTGAGCTCTGTGACGGCGCCGACCCGGCGTCGCCGCTAGCGCTCTCAAGGGGCACGTCGCGCCATTGGCCTG
>DATBQN010000309.1:0-3178 GCA_036560825.1 Thermoanaerobaculia bacterium | reverse complement strand
AGTACTACGAGGACATCCCCCGCCGCTACCCGGACAACACGCGGATGCGCACCATCTTGAAAGTCGAGCCCAAGATCTCGCTCGAGGAAGGCCTCCGCCGCACCATCGAGTGGTTCCGCCGGGAGACCGAGGCGGGGAGGCAGAGCCCGTAGTGCCGGAGAGCCCGCTCGCCGCGGCGAAGACCCGCGTCTTCCTGAAGATCGACGTCGACACCTACCGGGGCACCCGCGAGGGGGTCCCGGCGATGCTCGACGACCTCGCGGCGGCGGGAGTGACGGCGAGCTTCTTCTTCACCCTCGGCCCCGACCGCTCGGGGCGGGCGATCCTCCGCGTCTTCACCAAGCCGGGGTTCCTGGGCAAGATGCTGCGCACCAACGCAGCCCGCATGTACGGCGTGCGGACGGCCCTCTACGGCACCCTCCTCCCGGCCCCCGTCATCGGCCGCCGCTGCGCCGCCGCCATCGCCCGCTGCCGCGCCGCGGGGCACGAGGTGGGCCTCCACGCCTGGGATCACGTCGCCTGGCAGGACCGCCTCCATCGCCTCGGGCCGGGCGCCGTGGCGGCGCAGATCGACCGCGGCATCGAGGCCTTCGCGCGCATCTTCGGGGAGCGCCCCCGCGGCTTCGCGGCGCCGGCCTGGTTCGCCACCGACGACGCCCTCGAGGCCCTCGACGCGCGCGGCTTCGACTACCTCTCGATCTCGCGCACGGCGGAGAACGGCGCCGCCTCGCCGTTCTACCCGCGGGTGCGCGGCCGGGTCCTCTCGACGCTCGAGCTCCCCACCACGCTCCCCACCCTCGACGAGGACCTGGGCCGCGACGGGATCACCCCCGAGACCTACGTCGAGCGCCTGGTCGCGAGGTACCGCCGAGGGGCGGACGAGGTGCTCACCGTCCACGCCGAGACCGAGGGGCTCGCCTACCGCGGCCTCTTCCAGCGGCTCCTCGCCCGCCATCGCGAGCTGGGGATCGAGACGCTCCCCCTCGCCGTCCTCGCCGGCGAGACGCGCGGGCGGGCAGGGGCGCGGGAGGTCGGCCTCGGCACCGTGCCCGGCCGCTCCGGCCGCGTGCTCCTGGCGCTCGGAGAGGCTCCTCGGGTCTGAGGCAACGCCATGCGCCAAATCGCGAAAGCCGTCCGGCTGGCCCTCGCCCTGACCCTCTCGACCGCGGCGTGGGCGACGGTTGATTCGGCTCCGCTGTCTAGCAACGCCCTTGACGATGAGCGCTGCCTGTCGGGGCAAGAGCCTCTCTGCCCCGGGTTCCTTCCCCCTGGGAGGGGGTGGGTTGGAGAAGGGGGAAGGACAGGATGGGGGCGGCTGGCGCTAAGAGAGCTCACGAACCCGCCCCCCTCCTGTCCTCCCCCCTGTCCCAACCGCCGCCCCCCCAGGGGGGAGGGACGCGAGATCGCTCCCGTCTCGATGGTTGCGCAGGCGACTCCGACGGCGGCCGAAACGCCCACGGCTCCGACGGTTGCCGAGCCGCCCGCGGCACCGGCCGCTCCGGCGGTTGCGGAGCCAGGGGCTCCGGTCCTCAGCCTCGACCAGGCGATCTCGCTCGCCATCGCGGCCAACCGCTCGCTCGCCGCCGCGCGCCTCGGGCGCCGGGTTGCCGCCGCCAACGTGGAGGTGGCGCGCGAGCGGCCGAACCCCGACCTCGCGCTCGAGGAGGACCGCGAGACGCCGCACGACCTGCTGACCGTCTCGCAGACCGTCGAGAGCGCCGGCAAGCGCCGCCGCCGCGTCGCCCTCGCCCAGGCGCAGTCGGCGAGCGGCGAGGCCGACCTCGCGAAGACTGCCGCCGAGCTGCGCAACCAGGTGCGCCGCGCCTACTACGCGCTCGCCGCGGCGGAGCGCCGCGCCGTGCTCGGCGACGTTCTCCTCGAGCTCGCCGGCCGCACCCTGGCGACCGCCCGCCAGCGCTTCGACGCCGGCGATGCCCCGCACCTCGAGGTCCTCCAGGCGGAGCTGGCGAGCGCCCAGGCCGACAACGAGGCGCGCGGCGTGCGCAGCCTGCTCGCCGCCGGGCGCGCCGATCTGAACACCCTCCTCGCGCGGCCGCCGGCGACGCCCGTGGCGACCGGCGGCGAGTTCGCCGCGGTTGGCGTCCCTCCCGTTCCCGACCCCGCGGCGGCGACCGAGCGGGCGCTCGCGGCGAACGCCGAGCTGTCGCTTCTCGACCGCAAGATCGTCGAGGAGGGGACGAAGCTCGAGCTCGCCCGCGCCCAGCGCTACCCCGACCCGGTCGTCAACGGCACCCTCACCCACCGCGCGCAGCCCGACTTCGACTGGGGCTGGCACCTCGGGGTGACGGTCAACCTGCCGATCTTCACGCGGCACCAGGCGGAGGTCGACGTCGAGGAGCGGACGCTGGCGCAGCTCAAGGCCCAGCGCGACGCGCGCGCCGAGGAGATCGGCGGCGAGGTCTACTCGGCGGACGTGCAGGCGGCGACCGCCCGTGAGGCGGCGCTCCGCTTCCGCGACGAGATCCTGCCGCGCGCCGAGGAGGTCGAGCGCCTGGCCGAGGACTCCTACCGCTCCGGGCAGACCGGCCTGGCGGCGCTCCTCCAGGCCTTCCAGGCGACGCGCGACGTGCGCCTGCAGGCGATCCAGGCCGGTCTCGACTATCAGAACGCGTTGGCCGATCTCGAGAAGGCCATGGGGGTGGCGCTGCCGTGAGACATCGACGAGAGAGCGCCTTTCGGGCGCGGGGGTTCAGTATGTTCACGCGCAACGACGTCTCGCCCTGTCATCCTGAGCGAAGCGAAGGATCTGGGGGTGGAAACCTCGCAGCCCGAAGACCTCGCGTCGTCGAGATTCCCCCGCTCAGATCCTTCGCTTCGCTCAGGATGACGAGGGCGAGGGTGTGCCTCGTACCCACCCTGGCGGTTTCCATCCTGGCGCTCTCCTTCTTCCTGCTCGCCCTCGCCGCCTGCTCGCACGGCGCCAGCGAGGAGGTGGCGACGACGGACAGGGTGCCGGTCGTCGTGGCGCCGGCGGTCCTGGGGACGATCCGCGCCGCGGTGCGGGTGACGGGGTCGATCAAGCCGGCGCCGGGGGCGGAGCTCCAGGTGACGGCGCCCCAGGCGGCGCGCATCGCGGAGATGCCGAAGGCGGAGGGCGACCGGGTGCGGAAGGGCGACCTCCTGGTGCGCTTCGACATCCCGTCGCTCGACGCCGATG
>DATBQN010000308.1:0-6398 GCA_036560825.1 Thermoanaerobaculia bacterium | reverse complement strand
GCGCTCGATCGTCGCCGCGATCTCGTGCTGCGAGGGCCAGAGGTCCCGGAGGTACACCGGCCGGCCGTCGGAGCTCTCCCCCAGCGGCTCGGTGACGAGGTCGAGGTCGATGCGGCCGGCGAGCGCGTAGGCGACGACGAGCGGCGGCGAGGCGAGGTAGTTGGCGCGCACGTCGGAGTTGATCCGTCCCTCGAAGTTGCGGTTGCCGGAGAGGACGGCGACCGCCACCAGGTCGCCCTCGGCGACCGCCTGCGAGATCTCGGCCGGCAGCGGGCCGCTGTTGCCGATGCAGGTGGTGCAGCCGTAGCCCACCAGGTTGAAACCCAGGCGATCGAGGTAGGGGGTGAGCCCGGCTTCCTTGAGATAGTCGGTGACCACCTTCGAGCCCGGCGCCAGGCTCGTCTTGACCCACGGCTTGGCGGTCAGCCCGCGCTCGACGGCCTTCTTGGCGACGAGGCCCGCGGCCACCATCACCGAGGGGTTCGAAGTGTTGGTGCAGCTCGTGATGGCGGCGATGACGACGGCGCCGTGGTCGAGCGTGAAGCGCTCGCCGTGGAGCTCGGTCGCCACGCCGTGGGCGGTCACCTCGGGCGCGGTCGCCAGCGCCGCGGCGCCGGTGGCCGACGCCGACGCGCTCGCAGCCACCGCGCCGCCGCCGTTGCCCCAGGTCTTGCCCAGGCGCGACTTGCCCTTGCCCGTCGCCAGCATCGTCTCGAGCTCGCGGCCGAAGGAGGCCTTGACGTCCGAGAGGCGCACGCGGTCCTGGGGCCGGCGCGGCCCGGCGAGCGAGGGCTCGACGCCGTGGAGGTCGAGCTCCAGAGTGTCCGTATAGACCGGCTCCGGGCTCGCGGCGTGGTGGAAGAGCCCCTGCTCCTTCATGTAGGCCTCGACGAGGGCGATGCGCTCGGCCGGGCGGCCGGTGAAGCGCAGGTAGTCGAGCGCCACCTGGTCGACCGGGAAGATGCCGCAGGTCGCGCCGTACTCCGGCGCCATGTTGGCGATCGTCGCGCGGTCGGCGAGCGGCAGGCTGGCGAGGCCCGGGCCGTAGAACTCGACGAGCTTGCCGACGACGCCCTTCTTGCGCAGCATCTCGGTGACGCGGAGCACGAGGTCGGTCGCCGTCGCCCCCTCGGGGAGCGCGCCGGTCAGCCGGAAGCCGACGACCTGGGGGATGAGCATGGAGACCGGCTGGCCGAGCATCGCGGCCTCGGCCTCGATGCCGCCGACGCCCCAGCCGAGGACGCCCAGGCCGTTGACCATCGTGGTGTGCGAGTCGGTGCCGACCAGGGTGTCCGGATAGGCCCAGACGGCGTCCCCGTGGGGCTCTTCCATCACCACGCGCGCCAGGTACTCGAGGTTGACCTGGTGGCAGATGCCGGTGCCGGGCGGCACCACCCGGAAGTTGCGGAAGGCCGTCTGCCCCCAGCGCAGAAAGGCGTAGCGCTCGCCGTTGCGCTCGAACTCGCGCTCGACGTTGATGAGGAAGGCGGCGTCCCGCCCGTACTCGTCGACCTGCACGGAGTGATCGATCACCAGCTCGACCGGCTGGATGGGGTTGATCCGCGTCGGATCGCCGCCCATCGCCGACATGGCGTCGCGCATCGCGGCCAGGTCGACGACCGCGGGGACGCCGGTGAAGTCCTGGAGCAGCACCCGCGCCGGCATGAAGGCGATCTCGCGCGACGGCACCGCCGCCGGGTCCCACCCGGCGATCGCCTCGACGTCGCCGGCGGTGACGACGCTGCCGTCCTCGCGCCGCAGCAGGTTCTCGAGCAGGATGCGCAGGGCGTACGGCAGGCGCTGGATATCGACGCCCGGACGGCCGTCCAGGGCGGACAGGCGGGCGATCTGCACCTCGCGGCCTCCGACTCGGAGGGCCGCGCGGCTATGGAAGGTGTCGGTCATCGAAGTCTCTCCTCGGTCTTTCCAGGCGGGGGCCGGCGCGGCGGACGGGGGAGGTCCCCGAGGCGGGCGCGGCCGTGAGGCTGGCTTTCAAACGATACCAGGTGCCGCGAGCAGCGTGTAGGGGAGCGGGGTTAAGATACTCGCGCCATGGCGACGGCCGATCTTTCCTCTCCCATGATGCTCCTCGCCATGCCCCAGGTCCTCGATCCGTTCTTCCACCACAGCGTCGTCCTCCTCGTCCACCATGAGAAGGAGGGGAGCTTCGGCTTCATCCTCAACCGGCCGACCGGCATCCGGGTGAGCGAGATCCTGCAGGGGATGGAGGTCACCTGGCAGGGGCAGGAGCGGGCGGTGGCCTATTTCGGGGGGCCCGTCCAGCCGTCGCTCGGGACCGTCCTCTACGACCCGCGCTCGGAGGACCCGGAGGCGAGCGGCACCGTGGTGCTGCCCGGCATCTCGCTCACCCAGCACGTCGGCGACCTGGCCGAGCTGGCGACCGACCCGCCGGAGCGCTTCCGCCTCTTCCTCGGCTACGCCGGCTGGGGGGAAGGGCAGCTCGTGCAGGAGATCCTGCGGAACGACTGGCTGACCGCGCCGGTCCAGAGCGACCTCATCTTCGCCCCCGATCCCGAGCAGGTCTGGATGGCGGGCCTGCGCTCGGTGGGCGTCGACCCGGCCGCGCTCCCCTCCTGGACGGCCCCCTCCGGGGGCGGCGAGGAGACCACCAACTGACCCAGCCCGAGCCCAAACCGCAGCTCCGGGTCGAGCACCACCACTCCGCCGGAGGCCTCGTCGTCCGCGGCGGGGAGATCCTCCTGATCTCCACCCAGAACGGCCGCCGGTGGCAGCTCCCCAAGGGGCACATCGAGGCGGGCGAGACGCCGGTCGAAGCGGCGGTGCGCGAGGTGCGAGAGGAGACCGGCGTGACGGGGCGGATCGTGGCCGAGCTGCCGGGGGTCGAGTACTGGTACGTCGAGAAGGGCCAGCGGCGCATCCACAAGCGCGTCGACTACTACCTGCTGCGCTACGTCGGCGGCGACGCCGCCGACTTCGACCCCCACGAGGTCTCCGGCGCCTCCTGGTTCGCCTGGGACGAGGGGATCGCCCGCATCAGCTTCGACAACGAGCGGCGGGTGCTCGAGCGGGCGAAGCTCCTGGCGGCAGAGGCGGAAGACGCCGCAGACGCCGTCGCCTTGGCGACCGCGCCGACCCTCGCGAACGAGCCGCCGGCATAAGATCGCCCAGCGCAGCCTCTTACCAGGAGGGGAATCCATGCTCCACGCCATCGTGCAGGTCGTCCTGAACGGCGTCGCGATCCTCATCGCGAGCCGGATCGTCCCGGGCATCCACTACACCGGAAGCCTCGGCTACCTGCTCCTCGTCGGCCTCGTCTTCGGCCTCGTCAACCTCCTGGTCAAGCCCCTGGTGGCGCTCCTCTCGCTGCCGCTCATCATCCTCACCCTCGGGCTCTTCTACCTGGTGATCAACGGGCTGATGCTCTACCTCTCGACCTTCTTCCTCGCGCACCTGAAGATCGACGGCTGCATGCCGGCCATCCTCGGCGGCCTGGTCATCGGCGTCTTCAACTGGGTGGTGCGGGCCTTCACCAGGGCCTAGGCGGAGGCGATCCGCTCGATCGACGTGCCCAGCGCAAGAGACCAGTCCCGCCGCGGCGCGCCGAAGGCCACGCCGCCCACGCTGCCGGCACCGCCGAAGAGCCGGCGCGCCGCCGGCCTCACGCCGGGCGAGGTGAGGCGCGAGTCGAAGCGCGCCCGCGCCGCGCGCGCCGCCGAGGTCGTCACGCAGCTCGAGGCGGAGTATCCGGACCACCGGATCGCGCTCGACTTCCAGACGCCGCTCCAGCTCCTCGTCGCCACCATCCTCGCCGCGCAGTGCACCGACGTGCGGGTGAACCTGGTGACGCCCGAGCTCTTCGCCCGCCTCCCCGGCGCCCGCGATCTCGCGGCGGCCCCGCTGCCGCTCCTCGAGGAGCTCGTCCATTCGACCGGCTTCTTCCACAACAAGGCGCGGGCGTTGAAGGCCCTCGGCCAGGCGCTCGTCGCCGACCACGGCGGCGAGGTGCCGGCGACCATGGAGGAGCTCACCCGCCTGCCGGGCGTCGGGCGAAAGACGGCGAACGTGGTGCTGGGGAACGCCTTCGGCACGCCGGAGGGGGTGGTCGTCGACACCCACGTGATACGGCTCGCGAACCGTCTCTACTTCAGCCGCGAGAGCGACCCCGAGGCGATCGAGCGCGACCTCATGGAGATCCTCCCCCGCGAGCGCTGGATCGACGCCGCGAACCTCCTCACCCACCACGGCCGCGCCGTGTGCAAGGCCCGCCGGCCCGAGTGCGAGCGCTGCGTCGTCAACCCGCTCTGCCCGTCGGCGGAGGCCTAGGAGAACCGATCCCATGGAACGACCGAGCCGCACCGCCGTCGTCACCGGCGCCTCCTCCGGCTTCGGGGCCGCGATCGCCCGCGGCCTGGCGCGCGAAGGGTTCCGGGTGATCGTGGGGGCGCGGCGGCTGGCGCGCCTCGAGGCGCTCGCCGGCGAGATCGGCGGCATGGCGCTGCCCCTCGACGTGACCGACGCCGCGAGCGTCGCGGCCTTCGCCGGCGCGGTCGGCGCGGCCGCGCCGGCGCTCCACCTGCTGGTCAACAACGCCGGCGGCGCCCACGGCACGGAGCCGATCGCCGAGGGGGTCGACGCCAAGTGGACGACGATGTTCGAGACCAACGTCCTCGGCGTCATGCGGGTGACCCGCGACCTGCTGCCGCTCCTCCTCGCCTCGGGCGACGGCCACGTCGTCAACATCGGCTCGGTCGCCGGCTTCGAGACCTACGCCGGCGGCGCCGGCTACACCGGCTCCAAGCACGCGCTCCGCGCCCTCACCCGCACCCTCCGGCTCGAGCTCCTGGGCAAGCCCGTGCGGGTGACCGAGGTGGCGCCGGGCCTCGCGGAGACCGAGTTCTCGCTCGTCCGCTTCGCCGGCGACGTCGAGAAGGCCAAGGGCGTCTACCGCGGCATGACGCCGCTCTCGGCCGAGGACGTCGCCGACTGCGTGGTGTGGGCGGCCACCCGGCCCTCGCACGTCAACGTCGACGAGATCGTCGTCCGCCCGCGCGACCAGGCGACCGCGGCCATGATCCACCGGCGAGACGCCTGACCGCGCCGCTCGATTCCCCATCCTCCCGGTACTTGCTACGATGGGCCGACTTCTGGCGAGGAGAGAGCCGTGACTTCGAGGAAGGCCGTCATGTCCTGGACCGCCGCGCTCGCGCTCGCGGCGGGCCTGGCCGCGGGTTGCAAAGACCTCTTCCCCCACCGCTCCCCGGGGGAGACGCTGTGGCGCAAGAACTGCTCCGAGTGTCACGGCCTCGACGGCGCCGGCAACACCGTTCAATACATGGGGAACCCCTGGGCCGACCTGACCGACGACCAGTGGAAGACCGGCGGCGGCGACCCGACCTCGTTCGAGTCGGTGGTCCACGACGGGGTGTTCGGCGAGATGCCGGCGTTCCCGGATCTCACCCATGAGCAGGTCCGCATCCTCTACGAGTACCTCCGCGAGCTGCGCCACCAGTCCAAGCCGCCGGGCGGCTCGCCGTCGTGATCCGACGCCGACGCCGCGCGCCGCGGCCGGCCGACTGGCTCGCCGCCGCGGCACTCTCCGGCCTGTTCCTCGCGCTCGCCTGCGGGCCGCACGAGGACCGCATGGCCGAGCAGCTCTACCCCGAGTACTGCGCGCGCTGCCACGGGACGGACGGCAAGGGCGATCCGCGGCGGGTCAACCTCTACCCCAACCTCGACCTCACTCGCTCGAAGCTCACCGGCAAAGGGGCGCACTTCGTCGTCTACCGCCGCATCGCCCAGGGCTACGGTCCCATGCCCGGCTTCGTCAACCGGCTGAGCCAGGTGGAGATCGATCGGCTGGCGGACTACTCGATGAAGCTCAACGCCAACGCCGACGGCGCGAGGAGATGACGCCATGGACCCGCAGCGCATGAGGGACGCGTATCAAAAGCTGCAGACGCTCGACGAGCGCCTGACCTACAAGGTCCGCCCGCGGCCGGGCGGCGCCATGACCCGCCCCAGCCCGGAGCAGATCGAGCAGTCGCTCCGCGACCTCGCCAGCTACACGGTCGAGCTCAAGGAGGTCGTCGAAGAGCTGTTCCTGGCCATCGCGAGCAAGCCCGGCGAGGTCGCCGGGGCCTAGATCCAGCCGGCGCGGGTCGACCCCGGCGGACACCATGTCTCGAAAGGGGCAGGGGGTCTAGGCGATGACGAGAGACGAACGGCGAGCGACGAGATCCGGGACGGGCTCCGAAGAGACCGCTGTGCCGCACGCGTGGGTGGTCCTCAAGTTCGGCGGCACCAGCGTCTCGACCGCGGCGCGCTGGGCGACCATCGCGACGCTCGTCGAGAGCCGCCTCGCCGAGGGGCTGCGGCCGCTCGTCGTCTGCTCGGCGCTCGCCGGGGTCTCGAACCGG
>DATBQN010000307.1:0-1563 GCA_036560825.1 Thermoanaerobaculia bacterium | reverse complement strand
ACGTCGGCGGCACCGGCATCAAGGGACTGACCGCCGACGAGGCCGATCGCCCCACCTCCGAGCGGGTGCGCGTCGAGACGCCGCACCCGGCGACCCCGGAGGCGGTGGTCGGGGCGATCGGCGAGATCCGCCGGCGCATGCCGCCCTTCGACCGCGTGGCGATCGGCTTCCCGGGCGTCGTGGTCGAGGGGATCATCCACTCCGCTCCGAACCTCGACCCGTCGTTCGCCGGCTTCCCGCTCGCCGCGGCCGTCGGGAAGCTGACCGGGAAGCCCGTGCGCGTCGCCAACGACGCCGGCGTCCAGGGTCTCGCGGTGATCGAAGGGAAGGGCACCGAGCTCGTCGTCACCCTGGGCACCGGCATGGGCTTCGCGCTCTACATCGACGGCCACTACGTGCCGAACATCGAGATGGCCCACCACCCCTTCCGCAAGAAGAAGACCTACGAGGACCTGGTGGGCGACCGCGCGCGCCACAAGGCCGGCCACAAGCGCTGGAACCGCCGGGTCGAGAAGGTCATCGCGCAGCTCGCCGCGGTCTTCAACTACCGCCTGCTCTACTTGGGCGGCGGCAACGCCAAGGCGATCGACTTCCCGCTCCCCGAGAACGTCCACGTCGTCGAGAACCTCGCGGGGCTCTTGGGCGGGGTCAAGCTGTGGGGCCAGCCGTAGGGCATCCCGCGTCTTCGACGGGTTTGACATCGAGGGGCCGGATCTCTTAGCTTTGCGTCTGCTGTTCCTTTCCAAGGAGGCGCCTTTGTCGGTCCAGCACGTCGTCGTCGGAAGGTCTGCCGAAGCGCAGGCGACGTAGCCCGCTGGCCCGAGTCGCCTGAGCAGAGCCCGCTCGCGGGCCGTCGTTCCCCTCCGCTTCCGGCAGCTCCTTCCCTTTCTCGTCCCCCAGCGTTTCTTCCGCGGTGCCCGAGGGCACCGTTCGACGAGCCTTCTTGGAAGGAGATCCTCCGTGCGTCTAGCAGAGCTGGGATGGGATTCCAATTTAGAGCGTGCGTTTCTGGAGGCCGCGGCGGACGGCTGCGTGCCGGCGCGCGTCTCCGAGGAGAGCCAGGGCCTGTATCGCGTGCTGGCCGAGGCGGGCGAGTGGCTGGCCGAGATCGCCGGCCGGTTGCGCTTCGACGCCTTGCAGCGCCGCGACCTGCCGGCGGTCGGCGACTGGGTGGCGGTGTCGCCGCGCCCCGCCGAGGGCCGCGCGACGATCGTCGCGGTGCTGCCGCGGCGGACGGCGCTGGTGCGGAAGGCGGCGGGCCGGGCGGTGGAGGCGCAGGTGCTGGCGGCGAACCTCGACCTCGTCTTCGTTGTCACCTCGCTCAACCAGGAGCTCAACCTCCGCCGCGTCGAGCGCTATCTGGCTCTCGCCTGGGAGAGCGGCGCGCAGCCGGTCGTGCTGCTGAGCAAGGCGGACCTCGCGGCCGATCCCGCCGCCCTCGCGGCCCTCCAAGCGGTCGTCGAAGGGCTGGCGCCGGGCGTGCCGGTGCTGGCGGCGAGCGCGGCGACGGGCAGCGGCATGGCGAGCCTGCGCGAGGTCCTGGGCCGCGGGCGGACGGCGGTC
>DATBQN010000306.1:0-3799 GCA_036560825.1 Thermoanaerobaculia bacterium | reverse complement strand
GAAGCCGCCGGCGCGCGGCTTGATGGTGCGCTTCATCGCCGCCAGCAGCGTGCCGGCGTCGTCGCGCTGCAGGAAGCCTTCGAACGTCAGCCGGTACCCGTAGAGGGTCTCCTCGATGCGGTGCATGCCATCATCCTCAAGAAAGCCAGGACCCTCCGAGAGGCGGCGCCCGTCACAGGCGGAAAGAGAAGGTGAGCACCCCGGAGTCGAGGGTCATCTCCTGTTTCACCTGCGTGCCGGGAACCGGTCCGGTGGGTCCCAGGAACGGCCCGCTCGCGGTGTTCTTGAAGGCGCGGTAGAGGGCGAGGTTGGCCTCCAGGTTCGCATAGAGCCGGTAGCCCAGCCCGAGGCAGGCGTGGTTCCTGAAGATCGCCGGCGCGATGACGTTCTGGAAGGTCAGGTTGTCCGGGATGGGGTTCTCCGAGCGGTTGTAGCCGGCGCGCAGGGCGAGCTTCGGCCCCGGCCGCCATTCGACGCCCGCGGCGAGCACCGTGATGTTCTTCCAGCCCAGCCCGTTGGCGTTGCCCTGGGAGTCGAAGCCGGTGCCGCCGAAGCCGGCCGCGTCGCCGTAGGCGAGGCGCTTGGCGTCGAGCGCGACCTGGAGGTTGGGGGTCAGCTTCAGCCCGATGCCGACGATCGCGGTGGCCGGCGCGTCGACCTTGAAGCGGAGCCGGCGCGCGGTGCCGAAGTCGGCGCGCAGCGGGTTGGCGTGGGCCGAGTTCCACTCGAAGCTGGAGAACGAGATCTTGGAGGCATAGGAGGCGCCGATGTTGAACGCCGGCGTCACCTCCCACAGGATGCCCACCTGCCCGCCGTAGCCGAACTCGCTGTCGATGTTGACGTGCGGCACGAAGCAGGTGCCGCCGCCGAGCCCGACCGTGCAGTCGGGCGCCGCGAAGCCGGCGGGATCGGACTCCAGGCTGGCGCGGGCGGCGTCGAAGGCGAGGCCGACGGCGAGCGTGGGCGTCGCCTGCCAGGCGAAGGCGAAGGGGATCTTGAGCAGCGTGTAGCTCGAGAAGACGCGGCCGAAGCCCCGCGGCTGCGGGGCGAGGATGGGGTTGGACGCGTCCTGCGGATAGTCGACGCCGAAGCCGGCGAGGCCCAGGAAGCCCATCCCGTAGGCGACGCTCGAGGTCGACGAATGGTGGGTCCAGGCGAAGGCGGGGACGACCGCGGGCTTGCCGTCCTCGTTGGTGCGCCCCGAGACGCTGAAGCCGGGGCCCGAGACGGTGCTCTCGACCGCGTTCTTCGCCTTGGCGTACTCGGTCGAGAACTCCATGCGATGGCCGGAGAGCTTGGCGAGGAGGGCCGGGTTGTTGTCGAGGGCGCCCAGGGCGTCGTTGGGCAGGGCGACCCCGGCGCCGCCCATCGAATCGTTGACGGCGCCGACGCCATGGAGGGTGGCGCCGTTGCCGGCCCACGACGGGGCCGCGAGCAGCGAAGCCAGGAGACAGGACAGCGACACGAAGCGCTTGCGGATCATCGGACGATCTCCCCTGAAAAAGACGTGAACAGATCGCGGTCCCACGCGCGGCTGGAACGCGTCCAACGAGCTCTGCATATCCTCAATTGGTTCAGGAAATATATCGCGAAACTACAAACCGTCAAGCGCTGCGTCCTGGCGGGACGGCGTCGCGACGGCGGCCGGCCGCTCGGGGCCGGCCGCTCCTCCTTGCCCCCCGCGGCCGAATCTCCTATCCTGATCGCACTTTGCAGCAAGAACGGGCCCGCTCGCCCACCGGCGACCCCTCGAGGCCGGTATCGGCCGTCAGAGTTACTTGTGCTGGGGTCGAAAGGAGAGAGCCGTGACCAGCAAGCCCCCTGAGCCACCCAGCCACGGCGCGGCCGTCGGCTGGCTCCTCCTGGTGGGGCTGGCGGCCGTCGGGCTCGCCCTCCTCGCCGCCGCCGCGGCGCGCGGCGGAGCGCCCTGGATCCTGCCGGCGTTCGTCGTCCTCGTCGTCGCCGCCCTCGCGGCCTACGCCGTCCTCGTCGACCGCCCGGCGCGCCGCCTGGCGGCGCGCCTCCCCGGCGGCGCCCTCTCCGCCCGCGTCCTCTCCGCCGAGCTGGTCGCCGCCTTCGCGCACCTCGGGGCGGGCGATCTGGTGCGCGCCGGCGAGCGCACGCGGGCCCTGCCGGAGCGCATGGCGGAGGTCTTCCTCGCCGCGACGCGCGCCCTGGCGACGCTCGCCGAGCGCATCCAGGACAGCTCGATCGAGGTCGCCTCCTCGGCCGACGAGGTGAACCGCATCGCCTCCGAGCTCGCCTCCGGCTCCTCCGAGCAGGCGGCCTCGGTGGTCGAGATCACCGCCGCCATGGAGGAGCTCGCCCGCACCGCCTCGCAGATCGCCGCCAACGCCGCCCGCCAGGCCTCGCTCGCGGAGCGCGCCGAGGCCTCGGGCGACGCCGGCTCGGCGGCGGTCGACGAGGCGGTCGCCGGGGTCGAGGAGGTGCAGAAGCGGATCAGCGGCATCGCCGTCCGCGCCGACACCCTGGGCACGCGCTCGAAGGAGATCTACCGCGTGCTCGACCTCATCACGGAGATCGCCGACGAGACCCACATCCTGTCGCTCAACGCCGCCATCGAGGGAGCCTCGGCCGGCGCCGACGGGCGGCGCTTCGCGGTGGTCGCCGAGGAGGTGCGGCGCCTCGCCCACCGCTCGCAGGAGTCGGTCGACTCGGTGCGCAGCCTGCTCGACGAGTTCTCGGGCTCCATCCGCGCCACCATCGTGGCGACCGAGGAGGGGAGCAAGGAGGCCGGGCGGGTGCTCGAGCGCTCGCGCTCGGCGTCCTCGGCGATCGGGTCGTTGCGGAGCGCGGCGGGCGACACGGCGCGGGTGGCGCGGCAGATCTCGCTCGCCACCCAGCAGCAGAACGCCGCCTCGGACGAGGTGGTGATGACGCTGCGCGAGGTCTCCCAGGTGGTGCAGCGGATGACCGGCGGCCTCAAGCAGCTCTCCTCGACCGCCGACCGCCTGAACCGCCTCGGCCTCACCATCCAGCTCCTCGCCCAGTCCTTCCAGCTCGACTCGCCGCGCTCGCTCAAACACCTCGTCGAGGCCTGGGCGGAGGAGCTGGCGCGGGTCACCGACCCCGAGGCGATGACCCAGCAGCTCGACGAGCGGGTGCAGGCGACCACCTACGTCGAGGTCGCCTACGTGGTGGATTTGCGCGGCTACACCGTGGCCTGGACCCGCCACCGCCAGGCGGCCGGCGCCGGCCTCGCCGGCGTCGAGCGGGCGCGCGAGGTCGACATGCGCCAGCGCCCCTGGTATCGCGGCGTCGAGCGCTCGGGCCGCTCGATCCTCACGCCGCCCTACCGGTCGTTCCAGAGCGCCGAGATCTGCTTCACCGCCGCCGCCCCGATGCGCGACGCCAAGGGGGACTTCGCCGGCGTGCTGGGGATCGACGTCAACGTCGTCGGCTGGACGCGGATCTGATGAGCCCCCTGGGATCGCCCGCCCCCCCATCGGCGCCCGCGCGCGGCAGCCACCTGCTGGTGCGGGCGGGGGAGTACGTCTGCGCGCTGCCGCTCCACTCGGTGCGGCGGGTGATGCGGGCGCTGCCCATCCAGCCGCTCCCCGGCGCCGCGGCGGAGCTGCGCGGCCTGGCGGAGTTCGCCGGCGAGCCGCTCCCCATCCTCGACCTCGCGCGGCTGGTCGCGGCGCCGCCGGGCGCCAACCCGAGCTTCCCGGTGACCATCGTCGCCTGGGCCGGCCCGGCCGCGGCGCGCGAGGCGGTGGGCCTCGCCGCCGACGCCGCGCTCGAGGTCGTCGACCTGCCGGCGGGCGCGACCGTCGGC
>DATBQN010000305.1:0-7004 GCA_036560825.1 Thermoanaerobaculia bacterium | reverse complement strand
GCCGATCTGCCCGCCGACGCCGTAGTCGCGCAGGCCCCAGTACGGCGGCGAGGTGATGCAGCAGCGGAACCGCCCGGAAGGAAGGCCGGCGAGGACGCTAGCCGCGTCGCCCGCGAGGATCGTGGGTCGCGCGAGGTCCGGATCCGCTTCGGCTGGCATCTTCGGCTCGGAGGCGGAAGTATACCCGCCGCCGCGCTCCTCCGGCCGTAGGATGAGGCCGGCCGGCGCCTGGCGCGGGCCTTGCTGTCACCACACCTTCACAGAGGAGCTCGTCGACATGACCAGCCGCAGCGCCAGGGCCGCGCTCCTGCTCGCCGTCTGGTGGGGGCTCTCCGCGGGGACGGTACCGTCCCTCGCGGTGGACAAGCGGGACCTCACCGTCGAGCAGCGGCAGTGGCTCGAGGAGGAGGACCTGCTCATCCGCAAGGAGGAGCGCAAGGAGTTCTTCGCCCTCGCCGAGAGCTACCAGCGCGACGAGTTCATCCGCAAGTGGTGGCAGGCGCGCGACCCCGATCCGGCGACGCCGGAGAACGAGTTCAAGAAGGCGTGGGAGGCGCGGCGGGCGGAGGTGATCGAGCGCTTCGGGGACGTCAAGGAGGACCGCGCGCGCGCCTTCCTCCTCCACGGCGAGCCGGCGGACGTCCGGCAGACGAGCTGCGAGCTCTTCCTCTGGCCGATCGAGATCTGGACCTACCGGGCCGGCGCGGAGCTGCCCAACGACTTCGTCATCCTCTTCGTGCAGCAGGGGGGCGGCGGCCCCTATCGCCTGTGGCACCCCTCGGAGGGCTTCGGCGTCCTCCAGGCGCTCTTCAGGCCCGTCGGCCGGCCGATGGTCGACACCGACGAGGCGTACTTCCTCTCCACCCTGAGGCAGAAGTGCGCCGGCGACGAGCGCCTCGTCGAGCAGGCGATCCTCGGCGTCATCGCGGAGAGCAGCTTCAACACCCTCGACCTCATCGAGCGGCCGCCCGGCCCCCGCGACACCGAGTGGATCGCCACCTTCCGCTCGACGACGACCGACCTGCCGAAGGGCGGCGCGTCGGCGCTCGCCGCCCGCCTCGACCTCGGCTTCCCGGAGCGCGACGGCTCTGAGACCCTCGTCCAGGGCGTCATCGCGATCCCCAAGGCGGCGGCCAAGCTCGCCCAGCTCGCCGGCCAGGGGACCTACAGCTTCCTGCTCACCGGCGAGGTGCTCCGCGCGGGCGCCCTCCTCGACCACTTCCGCTATCGCTTCGACGTGCCGGCGGCGGGGCTCGGCGACGCCGTGCCCGTCGCCTTCGAGCGCAAGCTGCGGCCGGGGAGCTACGACCTGGTGGTCAAGCTCGACGACGTCAACGGCGGCGGCGTCTACCGCGAGCGGCGGGCGATCGAGGTGCCGCGGTTGGCGGAGGCCCCTCCCGACCCGGCCGTCGCCGCGGGGCTCGCCGCGGCGCGCCGCGACATCGCGGGCGGGCGGGATGCAGGCACTGTGGGAGGCGCGGCCGACGCGGCCGACGCGCACCCCGGGCTCCATCTCCTGCCGCTCGGCCGCGACGTGGCGACCGGGCCGACGCGGATCGAGGCGGCGGCAGAGGGCGAGGCCATCCACAAGGTCTCCTTCTTCCTCGACGGCAAGGCCGTCCTCACCAAGGCCCATCCGCCTTTCAGCGTCGACGTCAACCTGGGCGACCTGCCCACCCCGCACACCGTCCGCGCGGTGGGGCTCGACGGCCAGGGGCGCGAGGTGGCGGCGGACGAGCTGGCGCTCAACGAGGCGACCCAGCGCTTCGCCGTCCGGCTGCTCGAGCCGCGCCGCGGCGCCAAGCCGGCGGCGCACCTCCGCGCCCGCGCCGAGGTGCGGGTGCCGGACGGCCGCACCCTCGACCGCCTCGAGCTCTACCTGGGCGACCGCCGCGTCGCGACGCTCTTCCAGCCGCCCTTCACCCAGTCGCTCCCGGCGAGCTCCGGGAACGCCGCCCGCTTCGTGCGCGCCGTCGCCTATCTAAAGGATGGCGAGAGCGCCGAGGACACCGTCCTCTTCAACGTGCCGGGGTACAGCGAGAACGTCGACGTCCAGCTCGTCGAGGTCTACGCGGCGGTCAAGGACGGCTCCCGGCGGCCGGTGACCGACCTCGCGGCCGCGGACTTCCGGCTGCGCGACGGCGGGACGCCGCAGCAGATCGTCCGCTTCGAGCGCGTCGCCGACCTGCCGATCTCGGCCGCCCTGCTGATCGACACCTCGTCGTCGATGACCAAGAGCCTGCCGCAGGCGCAGAAGGCCGCGCTCGCCCTCGTCCGCACGCTCAAGCCCCAGGACCGGGCGGCGGTCATCCCGTTCAACGAGCAGCCGCGCCTGGCGGTCAAGCTCACCGGCGACTCGATCGCCCTCGCCCAGGCGCTCGCCGGCCTGCAGGCGCTCGGCGGCACGGCGATCTACGACAGCCTGGTCTTCGCCCTCCACTACCTCCAGGGAGTGCGCGGCGAGCGCGCCATCCTCCTGCTCACCGACGGCGGCGACCGCTCGAGCCACTTCGGCTTCGACCAGGCGCTGGAGTACGCGCGCCGCGCCGGGGTGACCGTCTACGCGATCGGCCTCGGCATCCCGCGGCTCGACCTCGCCGCCCGCACGCACATGACGAAGCTCGCCGCCGAGACCGGCGGGCGGAGCTGGTTCGTCGACGCCGCGGCCGAGCTCGAGGGGGTGTATGCCGAGATCGGCGAGGACCTGCGGAGCCGCTACCTCCTCGCCTACCAGCCCACGCCGCCGGGCAAGCCGGGGGAGTTCCGGCCGGTCGCCGTCGAGGTCTCCCGTCCCGGCGTCGAGGTCAACGCCCTCTCCGGCTACTATCCGTAAGCGGCCTCCCATGCGCACTGCCAGGCTCCTCGCCGCTCTCTGGGTCGCCGGGATCGCCGGGCTCGCCGGGCTCCCCGGCCGCGCCGCCTCCGCCGCGGTCGACAAGAAGAACCTCACCGCCGAGCAGCGCCAATGGCTCGAGGAGGAGGACCTCCTCATCCGCAAGGAGGACAGGAAGCAGTTCTTCGCCCTCGCCGGCAGCTATCAGCGCGACCAGTTCATCCGCGACTGGTGGAAGAGCCGCGACCCCGACCCCGAGACGCCGGCGAACGAGTTCAAGCTCGCCTGGGAGGCGCGCAAGGTCGAGGTGCGGAGCCGCTACGGGAACCTGACCGAGGACCGCGCGCGCACCTTCCTCCTCCACGGCGAGCCGGCGTCGATCCGCAAGCCCGACTGCGACTGGCGCATCTGGCCGATCGAGGTGTGGACCTACCAGGGAAGCGGCGACCTGCCGCACGACTTCGTCCTCATCTTCGTCCAGGCGACGGGGACAGGGTCGTTTCACCTCTGGCGGCCGGCCGACGGCTTCGACGCCCTCGAGGCGCAGAAGGAGATCGGCACCCCGATGCGGGACGAGAACGAGGTGGCGTTCGGGAACTTCCTCTTCAAGTGGTGCCCGGCCGAGTTGCGCAACGGTCTCTGGACCGCCGTCCAGCTCGCCGTCCAGGAGCAGCAGACGAACCTCCTCGACCTCGCGTACAAGGCGCCCGGCCCGCGCGACACCGAGTGGCTCGCCACCTTCCGGGCCGGCCTCACCGACCTCGCCCCCGGCGCCGCGACGCTCGCCGCGCACCTCGATCTCGGCTATCCCGGCAGCGACGGCTCGCAGACGCTCGTCCAGGGCCTCCTCGCGGTCCCCGCGGCGGCGGCGAAGCTCGCCCAGCTCGAGGGGAAGGGGACCTACAGCTTCATCCTCAACGGCGAGGTGCTCCGCGAGGGCGCCCTCCTCGACTCCTTCCGCTACCGTTTCGACGTGCCGGCGGCGGGCCTGGGCGACGTCGTGCCGGTCGCCTTCGAGCGCCGGCTGCGGCCGGGGAGCTACGAGCTGGTGGTCAAGCTCGACGACTTGAACGGCGGCCGCTCCTACCGCGAGCGGCGGGCGATCGAGGTGCCGAAGATCGAGGCGGCGCCGCCCGATCCGGCGGTCGCCGCCGGCCTCGCCGCGGCGGGGCGCGAGATGGCGGCCGGCGGGGCCGCGGCGGGCGGGGGCGGCGACCTGCGCATCCTTCCTCTCGCCGCCGGCTCGGCGACCGGGCCGGTGCGCATCGAGGCCGCGGCCCAGGGCGAGGCGATCCACAAGGTCACCTTCTTCCTCGACGGCAAGGCGCTCCTCACCAAGGCGCGGCCGCCGTGGAGCGTCGACGTCAACTTGGGCGACCTCCCCACCCCGCACACCGTGCGCGCCGTGGGGCTCGACGCGGCGGGGGCCGAGGTGGCCGCCGACTCGCTCGAGGTCAACCCGGCGACGCAGCGCTTCGCCGTCCACCTCCGCGAGCCGCGGCCCGGCGCCAAGGCCGCCGCCGGCAAGCCGCTCCGCGCCGAGGCCGAGGTGCGGGTGCCGGACGGCCGCACCCTCGACCGGGTGGAGGTCTTCCTCGGCGACGCGCGCGTCGCGACCCTCTACCAGCCGCCGTTCGTGCAGCCGCTGGGCGCCGGAGGCCGAGCCGGACAGGCGAGCTTCGTGCGCGCCGTGGCCTATCTCAAGGACGGGGAGAGCGCCGAGGACACGGTCCTCCTGAACGCTCCCGGCTACGTCGAGCACCTGGACGTGCAGCTCGTCGAGGTCTACGCCGCGGTGAAGGACGGCGGGCATCGGCCGCTGACCGATCTCAAGGCGGCGGACTTCACGGTCAAGGACAGCGGCGTGCCGCAGACGATCTCCCGCTTCGAGCGCATGACCGACCTGCCGATCTCCGCCGCCCTCTTGATCGACACCTCGTCCTCGATGGCGAAGAGCCTCCCCCAGGCGCAGCGCGCGGCCCTGGGCTTCGTCGACACGCTGGCGCCCAAGGACCGCGCGGCGGTGATCCCCTTCAACGAGCGGCCGCGCCTCTCGGTCAAGCTGACCGGCAACGCGGAGGAGCTTCACCAGGCGCTCTCCGGCCTCGCGGCGATCGGCGGCACGGCGATCTTCGACAGCGTCGTCTTCGCCCTCCACTACCTGCAGGGCATCCGCGGCGAGCGGGCGATCCTCCTGCTCACCGACGGCGGCGACCGCTCGAGCAAGTTCAGCTTCGAGGAGTGCCTCGACTACGCCCGCCGCGCCGGGGTGACCGTCTACGCGATCGGCCTGGGGATCCGCAAGCTCGACTTCGCCGCCCGCACCCACCTGGGGAAGCTGGCCTCGGAGACCGGCGGCCGGAGCTGGTTCGTCGACTCCGCCGCGGAGCTCCAGGGCGTCTACGCCGAGATCGGCGAGGACTTGAGGAGCCGCTACCTCCTCGCCTACCAGCCCGCCCCGCCGGGCAAGCCGGGCGAGTTCCACCCCGTCGCCGTCGGGGTCGACCGGCCGGGCGTCGAGGTCGACGCGCTCGCCGGGTACTTCCCGTAGGCGCGGACACCCCTCGGCGGCGCCGCTATAATGCGGTGGGCGTCGCGCGGGCATCGCCCGCACGGTCCGCCGGACTTCGAGGAGATCCACCGCTTGACGTACATCATCACCGAGCCCTGCATCGGGGTGAAGGACACCGCCTGCGTCGACGTCTGCCCGGTCGACTGCATCTACGGCAAGGACGAGGACTGGGAGATGCTCTTCATCCATCCCGAGCAGTGCATCGACTGCGGCCTCTGCGTCGACGCCTGCCCCGTCGAGGCGATCTTCCCGCTCGCCGAGGTGCCGGCGAAGTGGCGGGCTTTCATCGCCCGCAACTACGAGCAGTTCGGCTTCACCCCTCCGTAGCCGCCGTTCGAGCCCCTCCGCCGTAGAACCCGGGGGAATGGATTCACCCGCTCCGGCGTTCTACAAAGTGAGTCTCGGGCACTCAATTCTCTCGCTTCATCTGATACGCTGAGGCTCAGGATCGGGTGCTGAGAGCCCCGTCCGGATCGGGAGGACACGATTCCCTTGGAATTCAAGGATTACTACGCGACGCTCGGGGTCAAGAAGGACGCCTCGCAGGACGAGATCCAGAAGGCCTACCGGAAGCTCGCCCGCAAATACCATCCGGACGTCAACAAGGACCCCGCCTCCGAGGCCCGCTTCAAGGAGATCGGGGAGGCGAACGAGGTCCTCAAGGACCCCGAGAAGCGCAAGCGATACGACATGTACGGGTCGGCGCGGAACAGCGCGCGCCAGACCGGCGCGCCGCCTCCGGGCTGGGAGGGGGTGCGCTTCGATTTCGGCGGTCCTGGCGGGAGCGCCGGCTTCGACTTCGACGAGGAGTCGGGAGGCTTCAGCTCGTTCTTCGACATGCTCTTCGGCGGCGGCGCGGGGCGCGGCGGCCGCGGGGCAGGCTTCGGGGGATTTGGAGGGTTCGGCGGCCCCGGCGGTCCGGGAGCCATGGGGCGCGAGGGGAGCGACAGCGAGGCCAGCCTTCCGCTGACCCTCGAGGAGGCTGCCCACGGCGGCACGCGCGAGATCTCGCTCGTCGACCCGGAGACCGGCGAGCGGAAGAACCTCTCGGTCAAGATCCCCGCCGGCGTCCGCTCCGGGCAGAGGATCCGGCTCGCCGGCCAGGGAGCCCGCGGTCGGGGCGGCGCCGCGGGCAACCTCCTGCTCAAGGTCGAGCTCCTCCCCCACCCTCGTTTCAAGGTCGAGGGGAACGACCTCCAGACGACGGTCAACGTGGCGCCCTGGGAGGCCGCGCTGGGAGGCGAGGCGTCGCTCGCGACCCTCAACGGCGAGGTGACGATCAAGATCCCCGCCGGCTCGTCCTCGGGACGGCGGATCCGGCTCCGCGGCAAGGGTCTCAAGCCGTCGGGCGGCGAGCCCGGCGACCTCATCGCCGAGATCCGCGTCGCGGTGCCCCCGGAGCTCACGCCGCGCGAGCGCGAGCTGTTCGAGGAGCTGCGGAAGGAGTCGAGCTTCAAGGCGCGGCCATAAGGGAAATCGATAGACAAGGTGGATCGCTGAGCCATGGACATCAATCGTCTCACCCAGAAATCGCAGGAGGCGCTGCAGGCGGCGCAGACCAAGGCCCTGCGTTACGGCCAGCAGGAGGTGGACGGCGAG
>DATBQN010000304.1:0-3246 GCA_036560825.1 Thermoanaerobaculia bacterium | reverse complement strand
AGGAGGAGCTCGATCGCCAGCATCACCGAGGCGAGCGGCGCGCCGAAGGTGGCGGACATGCCGGCGGCGGCGCCACAGGCGAGGAGGATCTTGCGCTCCGCCGGCGAGACGCGGACGACCTGGCCGATGAGCGACCCGAGCGCCCCGCCGGTGACGATGATCGGTCCCTCGGCGCCGAACGGCCCGCCGGTGCCGATGGCGAACGCGGCCGACAGCGGCTTGGCGACCGCGGCGCGCGGCGAGATGCGGCTCTGGCGCAGGAGGATCGCCTCCATGGCCTCGGGGATGCCGTGGCCGCGGATGACCGGCGACCAGCGGGCGAGGAGCGAGACGAGGAGGCCGCCGGCGATCGCGGCGACGAAGAGGCCGGGGCCGGGGTGGAACGTCGCGAAGGAGGGGAGCTGCGTGCCGAAGCGGTGGAAGAGGGCGACGTTGGTGAGGATCGCAATCAGGCGCAGGAGCACCCACGCCGCGCCGCCGCCGAGGAGACCGAGGAGGGCGGCGAGGGTCGAGAGGAGGAGGAGCCGTCGAGGCGAGGTTTGGGCGTGCATCGAACGACCTATCGTAACACGAGGCATCTGGGCGGCCCTGGTACACTCTCGTCATGGCTGACCGGCCGGCCGCTTCCCCCGATCCGGACCCCTCGCCCGACCCGGGTGGCCGAGAGGACCTGGACGACGCGGACTACCAGCGGCTCCTGCTCTTCCGCACCGGCCTCAGGCGTTTCCTCCACTGGAGCGAGCAGCTGGCGACGGAGGTTGGGCTCACCCCGGCGCAGCACCAGCTCCTGCTCGCCATCCGCGGCCACGCCGATCCGCGCGGCCCGACCGTCGGCGACGTCGCGGGCTACCTCTTGCTGCGCCATCACAGCGCCGTCGGCCTGGTCGACCGCGCCGCCGAGGCCGGCCTGGTGCTGCGCCGCCAGGATCAGGCCGACCACCGCGTCGTCCGCCTCCAGCTGACCGCCAAGAGCTCGCAGCTCCTCCGCCAGCTGACCGCCCTCCATCTCGAGGAGCTCTCGCGCCTGGGCCCCCAGATGCGGCCGATCTGGGAGGGGCTGGGCGACTGAAGCCCGGGGGCTTATCGCCCCACCACCAGGAGGACGAAGGTGTCGGGCAGGATGGCCGGCCGCGGGTGCGGCTGCGCGGCGGTCGGCGCCGGCGGCGGACCGAACTGCGCGGTGGCGAGGAAGATCTGGTGGGTCTTCTCGTCGAGCGCCATGGTGCGGGCGCCGCGCCGCGTGGGGACGTTGTCGACCACGCTCAGATGGTCGGGCGAGTCGGCGCGGAGGACGGTCAGGGTGCCGTCGCCGCCGTTCGAGCTGAACCCCAGGCTCGCCGCCGGATCGAAGCCGTTGGCATCGACTCCCTTGCCGATGGGGACCGTCGCCACCACCCGGCCGCTCGCGGCGTCCACCCACGCGGCGAGCTGATTGCTGCAGCCGACGAGGAGCCGGTGGCGGGCGCGGTCGATCGCCATGCCCGACGGCTCCTCGCAGGGAGCGAGCGGCCAGCGCGCCTTGACGGTCATCGCCTGGGCGTCGATCGCCGCCACCTCGCTCTTGTCCTCCAGGTTGACGAAGACGGTCCCCAGGAGGTCCGTGGTGGCGAACTCGGGCTTGCCGCCCAGGGCCACCGTGCCGACGACCTTGGCGGTCGCCGCGTCGATCACCGTGGCGTTGCCGGAGCGGCCGTTCATGGCGAACACCCGCTTCGACGCCGGGTCGTAGAGGATGGCGTCGGGGTTCTCCCCCGTCGACTTGACCTCCGCCAGCTTGGCGAGCGTCTTCAGGTCGAAGACCGTCACCGTCGAGCTCCGGCCGTTGCTGACGAAGCCGCGGCCGAGGTCGGGCGCCAGGGCGACGCCATGGATGCCCGAGAGGCCGGCGATCTCCCCCACCGTCTTGCCGCTGTCGGCGTCGAGGACGACGACGCGCGTCGCCCGCGTGACGTAGAGGCGGCGCGCCGCGGCATCCATGGCGAGGTAGTCCCAGCCACCCTCGCCGCCCAGCCGGATCTCGCGGACGACGTGATAGCCCGACCCCGCCGCCGGCGCGGCGGCAGGGTGCGTCTGGGCGGCGAGCGAGGCTGCGAGAGCGAGCGAGGCGGCGAGAGCGAGACAGGTGCCGAGCGAGGCGGCGAGCAGGCTGGGACGGTGCATGGAAGGCTCCTTTGGGGTTCGTTCTGTGTCGTTCTCGAAGCGGCCCGAGGTTTCCGGCCGCGGTGCCTAGCGCGCCGTCGCCGGCTTCGCCGGCGCCGCCGGTCCGCTCCGGGCGGTGATGCCGCGGCCCTCGGTGACGGTCAGGAACTGGTCGGCGGCGAGGTTCTGGAGCACCTGCCGATCGCCGCTCGGCCAGTCGATCTCGAGGGACGCCAGGCGCTCCTGGCCGAGGCCGAAGGTGACCGCGAGGTCGCTCGACGAGCAGTAGGAGGAGCCGCTGCGCACCATCTGCCACTGCTTGCCGGCGGCGGTCGTCACCCGCACCACGGCGCCGATGCCGTCGCGGTTCGACTTCGTCCCCACGGTGCGCACGGTCAGCCAGCGGTTGCGGTTGCCGCCGTCGTTGCGGAACAGCCGCGGGGCGCCGCCGTTGGTGGTGACGAGGACGTCCAAGTCGCCGTCGCGATCGAAGTCGCCGTAGGCGGCGCCGCGCGCCACCATCGGCTTCTCGAGGTCGGGACCGAGGGCCTGCGACACGTCGGCGAAGGTGCCGTGGCCGAGGTTGCGGAAGACGAGCGGCGCCTCCTCGTAGTGGATGCGCGGCTGGACGCGGCTGATCTCCTGCTCGAGGTGGCCGTTGGCGGCGAAGATGTCGGGGAAGCCGTCCAGGTCGTAGTCGAAGAAGAAGACGCCGAAGGTGAGCGTCAGCAGGCTCGCCTTGCCCACCGCCGAGCGCGGCGCCTCGTCGACGAAGACGCCCGAGCCCTCGTTGTGGTAGAGGCCGAGCATCTCGTTCGAGAAGTTGCCGACCAGCAGGTGCGGCCGGCCCGAGCGGTCGTAGTCGCCGGCGTCGACGCCCATGGCGCCGCGCGCCGCGCCGTCCTCGCCGAAGGCGACCCCGGCCTCGAGGCCGACGTCGACGAAGGTGCCGTTGCGCTGGTTTCTGTAGAGCTTGTTGGGCTGCGTGTCGTTGGCGACGAAGAGGTCGGGCCAGCCGTCGCCGTCGTAGTCGAGGACGGTCACCCCCAGTGACTTCGCGGTGGGGTCGTCGATGCCGGCCTGGTGCGAGACGTCGGCGAAGCGGCC
>DATBQN010000303.1:0-6166 GCA_036560825.1 Thermoanaerobaculia bacterium | reverse complement strand
CCGGCGGGCGGCGGCGGTCTCTTTCGTGGCGGACGAAGGTCAGCGGCCAGCCGACGGGCAGGAGTGAGAGCAGCCGCCGGCGCTTCGCCCACAGCTCGCGGCGGAGCGAGCGGGCCTGGAAGGGGAAGCGGCCGTAGCGGGCGACGGCGCGATCGAGGTCCACCTGGCAACGATCGCGCACCTGGTCGGCGACCCTGCGCAGCAGCGTGCGGTCGGGGTCGGCGAGGTCCGTCACCCCGGCCTCCTGCAGCAGGTCGCGCATGTCGATCGGCTCGCCCACGACGAAGATCATCCGCGCCGGGAGCGTCAGGTACCACATCCAAGGGAAGAGGATGGCGAGGGGCGCCGCGGGGAGCGGCAGGAAGGGCACGTGGAAGAGCTTCTGCACCAGGCGGTCGAGCGGCGGCAGGGTGAAGCAGAAGGGGATCGACCACTCGGCGTTGACGATCGCGACCGGCAGCACCGGCGCGCGGTGGCGGGCGGCGAGGATCACGAAGCTGGTCGAGAAGCGCTGCAGCCGATAGCGGCGGAAGAACCCCTTGCCGATCCCCGGCACTCCCTCCGGGTAGTAGAGGATGCGCTCGCCGCGCTCGAGCAGGCGGTCGAAGTTGTCGAAGGTGAGGTCGACGCCGCCGCCGCGCCGCCAGAAGTTGTCGATGCCGAAGGGCCGCATCCACCAGGTGACCGCGAGCTCCTTCTCGAAGACGGAGCGGAACTTCGCCTCCGGCGCGAGCCCCGCGCGGTGCCAGAGCAGGCCGTCGAGCACCATGCCGTCGTAGGGGAAGGAGTTGCCGCTGTGGTTGGGGGCGAGGATGAGCGGCCCGCGCTCGGGGATGCGCTCGGCGCCGATCAGCCGCGGCCGGAAGTAGTGCTCGACGACGGGCCCGAGGACCTCCTCCATGACGCTCGCCGAGTACTCGGGATCGAACGGCTCGTAGAACGGCATCGTCCCGGCGAAGGGGTAGCGCGGCTGGCTCGGCTGGCTAGACACCGCCCTACCTCCCGCGCGAGAGCGCCGTCAGGATGCCCAGCGCGAAGAGCGCCCCCCATACCGGCCAGGGGCCGTGGGCCCCGGCGAGCACGGCGCCGGCGACCAGGCAGAAGCCGCCGAAGATGGTGCCGCGGAGGCCGCGGAAGGGGTTCTCCGGCACCCGCCGCGCGCTCTGCTGGAGGAGGCGCACGCCCTCGGTGATCACCGCGGGCGCCTTGCCGATCGCCTCGATGATCTCGGGGGCGCTGCGCAGGAGCTGCCGCGCCAGATGGAGCGGCGAGAGCTGCTCGCGGAAGAGGCGGTCGGCGTGGCTCCGGGACACCGCCGCGACGTCCAGGTCGGGCTTGAGGATCTGCCCCACCCCCTCGAAGGTCACCAGGGCTTTCACCATGAGGACCATCTCGACGGGGAAGTACATGCGGTGCTGGGCGCCCAGGTTGACCGACCTGAGGATGAGCTGGGCGAGCGAGAAGTCGCGGAAGTTGGCGCTCCGGTTCCAGCGGTGGAGGATCTCGGTGACCTCGCGGCGGAAGCCGTTGGGGTCGGCGCCCGGCGACGGCTGCGCGACGTCGGCGAGGTAGCGCGCCGCGCCCTCGGCGTCGCCCATCACCAGCGCGTAGTAGTAGTAGAGGAGCGTCCGCCGCAGCTCCTCGTCGAAGCGGCCGACCATGCCGAGGTCGATGAAACCCAGGCGCGGCCCCGCGACGGGATCGGGGAGGACGAGGAGGTTCCCCGGGTGGAGGTCGGCGTGGAAGAAGCCGTCCTTGTAGAGCATGCGGATGATGGCCGTGGCGCCGAGGTCGATCAGCCGGTCGCGGTCCGCCGCGGAGAGCTCCAGGGCCTCGGGCGCGCTCGGCTTGTAGCCGTCGAGGAACTCCATGGTGAGCACGCCCTGGCCGCTGTACTGCCGGTAGATGCGCGGGAAGACGACGCCCGAGAGGTCGGAGAAGTTGGCGGTGAAGGTCTCGGCGGCGTCGGCCTCGCGGCGCAGGTCGACCTCGCGGCGCGTGTACTCGACGAACTCGGCGATCACCCGCCGCGGCTGGTAGCGCGGCAGGAGCTTCTGCAGCGCGACGCCCAGCATGCGGAGGAGGAGGGCGTCGCGGTTCAGCGTCTCGCGGATGCCCGGCTTGACGACCTTCAAGATCACCGAGTCGCCCTCGCGCGTCGTGGCGCGGTGGATCTGGGCGATCGAGGCCGAGCCGGTCGGCAGCGGGTCGATCCAGGCGAACATCTGGTCGACCGGCCGCGCGAGGTCCTTCTCGATGAGCTCCAGGTAGCGCGGAAAGGCGACCACCGGCAGGCGGTCGAGGAGGTTCTTGAGCTCCTCGGTGACGGCGGGGGGGAGGAGGTCCTGGCGGAGGGCGAGGATCTGGCCGAGCTTGATGTAGGTCGGCCCGAGGATCTCCAGGCGCCGCCGCAGCTGGACGGGGAAGGGGCGGTCGCGCAGGTCGCGGTCGAGGAACGGGCGGGCGAGCCAGGCGAGCAGCCGCTCGAGCAGGAAGAGGAGGCGCAGGCCGCGGCCCTTGCCGAGCGCCACCCCTTCGCGGACGTGCGCCGTGAGGCCCCCGAAGGTGAGGCCGACCAAGTGGCGGTGGATGGCGAAGAAGCGGCGCAGGATGCCGGGCGGCGGCTCGTCCTTCATCAGCTCGAACTCGCGCTCGGCGGCGGGCGGCGCGGCCGGAGCCGGCGCAGACGGCGGACCGGCCGCGGCGGGCAGAGCGCGGATCTCCGGCGGAGGAGACGGCGCCGCCGCGGGCGCCCGCCCCTCCGCGGCCGCTGCCGCGTCCACCGCCCGGGGTTCGGCCTCGATCACGAGGACAGTCTACCTCGCGCGTAGGTGTCACGAAATGTAGGAGTTGCGGGCCGCGTGCGCGGCGGTGGGCCTCTCGGTAGCGACGTCTCGTCGTCCCAGGCTTGCGCCGGCCGGCCGAGAAACCGTAAAGTTCGGTTGACGATGGCTAACACCGACCTGGAAGACCTGCGCGGGGTGCTGCACGCGGGAGTCCGTGCCTCGGGGCGCGGCGTGCGCGAGCTGGAGACCGAGCTCGAGCTGCGCCACGGCGGCCTGCGGCGGCTGATCTTCGGGGATCTGGACATCCGCGTGAGCCACCTCCTGGGGCTCGCGCGCGTCCTGCGGGTCCCGCCCAGCGACTTCCTGGATCTCGGCTGCGCGGTAGCCAATCGCACGGCGAGCCTCCGTCTGATCGACTGGCTGGGGCCGCTCGCGAAGGTTCAGCGGGCTCGCCCCCGCCCGGCGGGGCTCCCCGCCTCGGCGGCGGAGCTGGCGGCGCTCATCCAGTCCGAGGTCGCCAAGGCGCTGGCGGAGCGCGACGCGGCCGGCGCGGCCACGGCGGGCTGAGCTCCCGCTGCCGGCCGTGAGCGGGGTACGGTCCCGCTCCAATGCGGGCGGTCCCGTCATGGCGCGCACCGTCCCGTCCGCTCGCCGGCCGTCCCGTCCCGGCGCCCACCGTCCCATCGGCGCACTCAGCGTCCCGGAACCGTGCTCATGGTCCCATCTCAGCGCTCACGGTCCCGTCCCGTCGTTCACAGAGGTTTTTTCAGTCAGGAATCGGCCGTGAGCGAGCGGAATCGGCAGTGAGCGGGCGGAATCGGTTGTGAGGCCGCCGAATCCGTTGTGAGCTCGAGGAATCCGTCGTGAGGGGCCGGATTCGGTTGGGAAGGAGCGGCATCCGTTCTGTGCGGGAATCTCACGCGCCCTGCAACAAGGATGTGATCTGAGCGGCTCACGGGGCACGCGACGAGCTCACCGCGGTTTCTACCGCCTGAAAACGAAATCCGCGGCCTCACCGCGGCCGCGGGGCCGCCGTAACGATACCTGCCGCTTCACCGGGCTCGTGGGCGGGCCTTACGAGCCGCCGCTCGTTCTCTCCCGCCGTGCGAGCGCGGCGCTCGCAGCCGCTGTGTTAACGTGATTCCTTCCAGGGCGATCGTCATGGGAGCACGGGACTTCGCGCCGGAAAAGGCAACCGGAGACGGGTCAGTATGAAACTCAGCATCGCGGGCGCCTCGCACTTCGTCAACCGCATGTTCGAGGCCTGCGGCAACTATCAGTGGGCCCGCGAGCTGCTGCGCAACTCCCTCGAAGCGCAGGCCCGGCGCATCGAGTTCGGCATCGACTGGCAGGCCGTCCGCCGGGAGAGGGTCTGGCGCCGCACGGTCGCCGATGACGGCGGTGGCATGGACCGCCGCGAGCTGCTGCGCTTCTTCTCGACCCTCGGCGAGGGCGCCAAGCGGATCGGCGGCATCCACGAGAACTTCGGCGTCGGGGCGAAGATCGCGACCCTCCCCTGGAACCCCGAGGGGGTCGTCGTCCTCTCCTACAAGCACGGTAAGGGGGCGATGATCTGGATCGCGCTCGACGAGGCCTCGGGCGATTACGAGCTGGTCGAGTTCGAGACCGAGACGGGCAAGTGCTGTGTCGTCCCCCCCGGCGTCGTCGACGGCTACGACTGGGCGGCGGTCAAGCCGGAGTGGATCGGCGAGCACGGCACGGTCGTCGCCCTCCTCGGCAGCCGCGAGCAGCCCCATACCGTCCTCGGCAACGTCCAGGGGGGAGAGAAGGGGATCAAGGGGCTGTCGGTCTACCTGAACAGCCGCTTCTGGGATCTGACCCAGGTCGAGGTGCGGGTCGAGGAGCTGCGCCGGGCCGAGCTCCCGCCGCCGTCCGCGGAGATGGAGGAGCTGAAGCGCGCTCGCAGTCCCCGTGTCGTCCTCGGCGCCCGCCACTACCTGACCGACGTCACGGCGAAAGCGGGGAGGCTCCGCGCCGGAGGCGTCATCCCGCTCGCCAAGGGCCGCGTCGCGGCGGAGTGGTATCTCTGGGAGGGAGAGCGGCCGGCGATCGAGACCCATGCCAAGCGCGGCGGCTACCTCGCCGTGCGCTACGGCGACGAGCTCTTCCAGATCACCTCCCACAAGGCGCACTTCCGCTGGTTCGGCGTGATCGAGAACCAGGTGCAGCAGAACCTGACGATCGTCCTCGAGCCGCAGCACTACCGCCCGCGCGAGGGGCGTTGGGGCGTCCATCCGGACCAGAGCCGCAACCGTCTCATCTTCACCGGCGACGGCGAGAAGGGGGTCGAGATCCCGCTCTCCGACTGGGGGCTCGAGTTCGCGCAGCGCATGCCGGCTCCGATCCTCGAGGCGATCCGGCGGGCGCGCGGCGGCGCCACCGGCTCGATCGAGGACGAGGAGTACCGGCGGCGTCTCCAGGACCGCTTCGGCAGCCGTTGGACGGTGAAGCTCCCGGTGGCAGCGAGCCTGCCCGCGGACGCGGCGCCGTCGGCGACCCTCACGGCGGGCGAGGTCGAGGTCGGCGCGGAGCCCGAGGAGCACGAGGAGGGGCGCCGGCGCCGGCGGGCGAAGGCGGCGCGGACGCTCGCCCGGCGCGCCCGGCCGGAGGGGGCGGACCCTGCGCGCGAGCGCCAGGCGCGGGTCGACGTGCCGCGCTATCGCCTCTCCCACGCCGAGGAGTTCGAGGAGCCGTGGCACCTCGCGCTCTGGGCGCCGCACGACCCCGACGGCCCCACGGTGCTCGTCAACGTCGACTCGCCGATCCTTCAGGAGATCGTCGAGCACCACCAGGAGCAGTACCCGGACGTCTACGCCGACGAGGTCGCCGCGACCATCCGCCAGGTCTTCGGCGAGATCGCCGCCTGCAAGGTCGCCCACGCCCAGAAGCTAACCCGCGAGATCCCCGAGGAGGAGCTCGACCGCGACTACCGGAGCGAGCAGGCGCTGACCGTCGCCCTCATGGGCCTCCTCGCCGAGGAGACCGTCATCGCCCAGCGCCTGGTGCGCCTTGGCAGGAAGAAGCCGGCGCGGGAGATGGAGGAGGAGGGAGCGGCGTGAGGCGGAGCCGTGGCGATACGCGATGCCCGGCAGGCGCTCGCCGGGTAGTTGGTCTCGTTACAGTCTGGTACGCTAGTGTACGATGGTGTACAGTGAGTTCCCGCCTCGCATCGAGGGGGCAGCAGGAGGTAGCGCCATGCCCAAACAGACCACCGCGATGATCCGCCACATCCCTCTCACTCAAGCCCGCGCCTCGTTGGGCACCATCGTCAACGAGGTGAATCGGAACAACGACTATGTCGTCGTCGAGCGCGGCGGCTTGCCAGTCGCCGTCATCATGGATTTCGACGAGTTCGAGGA
>DATBQN010000302.1:0-9337 GCA_036560825.1 Thermoanaerobaculia bacterium | reverse complement strand
CTCGTCGACCTGCGTGCGCTCTTGTCCCAAGAACTGCACGGTGCGGGTCATCGCGAACGGTTTGCCGGTGCGCGCGTGCAGGACCTCCATTCCGCGCGTGAACTTGCCCGAGCAGACCCGCACGAACGCGATGCGGTCGCGGTGGCGCGGGTCCATGTTCGCCTGGATCTTGAAGACGAAGCCGGTGACCGCGCTCTCCGCGGGGTCGACCACCCGCTCGGCCGCCGGCTGCGGGCGCGGCGAGGGCGCCAGGGCCACCAGCCCGTCGAGGAGCTCGCGGACTCCGAAGTTGTTGAGCGCGCTCCCGAAGTAGACCGGGGTGAGGTGGCCGCCGCGATAGGCCGCCTCGTCGAACGCCGGGCAGAGGCCGCGCGCCATCTCGACCTCGCCGCGGAGGTGGGCGACAGCGCTCTCCGGCAGGGCGACGTCGAGCCGCGGGTCGTCGAGGCCGGCCAGCACGTCGCCCTCGTTGACGAGGTGGCGCCGGCCGCGGTCCATGAGCACCAGGCGGTCGCCGAAGAGGTCGTAGCAGCCGAGGAAGTCGCGGCCGCGGCCGATCGGCCAGGCGGCGGGGGTGACGTCGAGGGCCAGCGTCTCCTCGATCTCGCTCATGAGGTCGAACGGATCGCGCCCCTCGCGGTCGAGCTTGTTGACGAAGGTGATGATCGGCACGTCGCGCAGACGGCAGACCTCGAAGAGCTTCCTCGTCTGCACTTCGATGCCCTTGGCGGCGTCGATCACCATCACCGCGGAGTCGACGGCGGTCAGCGTGCGGTAGGTGTCCTCGCTGAAGTCCTCGTGGCCGGGGGTGTCGAGCAGGTTGAAGGTGCAGCCGGCGTAGTCGAAGGTCATCACCGAGGCGGTGACCGAGATGCCGCGCTCGCGCTCGACCTTCATCCAGTCGGAGCGCGCCCGCCGCGCCTCGCCGCGCGCCTTGACCGCCCCCGCGGCCAGGATGGCGCCGCCGAAGAGCAGCAGCTTCTCCGTCAGGGTGGTCTTCCCCGCGTCGGGGTGCGAGATGATGGCGAAGGTGCGCCGGCGCGCGATGGGGTCGTCGTTCAAGGGGGAGACGGGCGGGGAAGGGCCGCCGCGCCGGACCTCACAACCGGTCCGGCGGCGGGCCGCATTCCCGGACCTCAGGCGAGGCCGGCAGCCGCGACGGCAGGGGCCGGCCCGAGGGCGCGGCGGCGCGCGTCGATCCAGCTCCGCGCCTCCGCCTCGGTGGGGACGAACTCGATCGGGAAGCGGTCGGAGGCGTTGGACTTGAAGAGGTTCATGGCGGTGAAGACGAGCTTGGCGAGCACCCGCGCCTTCATCGGCGCGCCGTAGATGGCGACCCCGGCGAGGGGCAGCTCGCGCACCGTGCGGCTGGCGTCCTTGCGGCCCTCGGGGTCGATCGAGGCGAGCTGCGAGAGGTCGAGCAGGAAGAAGACGCGCGAGTGCTCCCGCGCCCAGGCCAGATGGAGGCGGTCGATCTCCTTCGCCTCCGCCTCGCTCACCGGTCCGGCGAGCCGCATGAAGAGGATGTCGGGGGGCTCGAAGTACGTCGTGTGACGTCCGATCGATCTGGGGTCCATGATCGGCGCATCTTACTAATCCTGGGATATCTGTCGAGACGTAACTTTAGGATACAGGCCCCCGGAGGTCAGGCTGGCGCGGGGACGGCGCTCTCGGGCACCGGCCCGAGGACGCTGCGGCGCTTGTCGATCCACCTCCGCGCCTCCGCCTCGGTGTCGACGAACTCGATCGGGAAGCGGTCGGCGGCGTTCGCCTTGAAGAGGTTCATGGCGGTGAAGACGAGCTTGGCGAGCACCCGCGCCTTGATCGGCGCCCCGTAAGCCGCGACGCCGGCGAGCGGCAGCAGGCGCGCCGTCCGGCTCGCCTCCTTGCGCACCTCGGGATGGATGGCCTCGAGCTTCGAGAGGTCGAGGAGATAGAAGACCCGCCGGTACTGCTCTCCCCACAGGCGATGGAGGCGGTTGATCTCCGCGCCGGCCTCCTCGTCGACCGCTCCGTCCAGCCGCATGTAGATGATGTCGGGGTCTTCGAAATACGTCGCGTGACGGCCGATCTCGGCGCCAGCCCGTGCGTTTTCCATGATGTACTGTATTTTAACAACTCCCGCGAAAATGTCCAGCTCCGGAGGACCCGGTCGATCCCGGAGGCCGACCTGCGGCCTGGCCTGCCAGCCGTCCGGTCGCCCAGGCCCAGGAGAAGTTGTGGCCGCCGATGGGGCCGAAGGCGTCGAGCATCTCGCCGCAGAGGAAGAGGCCGGGATGGCGGCGGCTCTCGAGGGTGCGCGGGTCGACCTCGGAGAGCGCGATCCCGCCGCCGGTCACTTCGGCCTTGGCGTAGCCCTCGTCGCCGGTCCACGGGAGCGGGTAGTGGGCGAGCGCCGCCAGCAGGCGCCGGCGCTCGTCGCGCCGGAGCTGCGGCGCGGTGCGGTCCGGCGGCACGCCGGCCTCGGCCGCGAGGGTGGCCGCCAGACGGTCGGGGAGGCGGCGGGCGAGGAGCGTCGCGACCTTGCCGCGCGCGGCCAGCAGAGCCTCCTCCCAGCCGGCCTCGTCGAGTGGAGTCCAGCGCACGAAGAGGGGCTGGCGCGGCCCGCCGGCCAGGCGCGAGCGGACGGTCAGGTGCGAGAGGTCGAGCACCGCCGGACCGCTCCAGCCGCGGTGGGTGACGAGGAAGCCGCCGCGCGCCGTGCTCGGTCCGGAGCCGCGGCGGGCGCCGGGAGCCGACAGGGCGACGTCGAGCGAGATGCCGGCGAGCGCGGCGTGGGGATGAGGGGTCGCGGTCAGCGGGACGAGCGCCGGGTAGGTGGGATGGACCGCGTGCCCGAGCCGGCGCGCGATCTCGAGCCCGCGACCGTCGCTCCCCGTGCCGGGGAGCGAGAGCCCGCCCGTCGCGAGCACCACCGCCGCCGCGGCGAGCGCGCCGCCGCCGGCGAGCTCGACCGTCCAGACCGCTCGCGGATCGTCCGCGCGCGGTGGCGCGAGGCCGGCGACGGCGGCGCCAAACCGCCGCTCGACGCCGCGGCGCGCGGCGAGAGCGAGGAGGCCGTCGCGCACGTCGCGGGCGCGGTCCGAAGCGGGGAAGAGCTTGCCGCTCTCGGCCTCGAGGGCCAAGGGGATGCCGACCTCCTCCTCGAAGAAGCGCCGCTGCTCGGCGAGCGGCCAGGCGAGGAGGATCTTGCGCAGCGTGTGCGGCGAGGAGTCGGTGACGAAGCGCTCGGGAGCCGCCGCCGCCGGGAGCACGTTGCAGCGCCCGCCGCCGCTCACCAGGATCTTTCGCCCGCCGTCCGGCGTGCGCTCGAGGAGGACGACCGGCCGGCGTCCGGCGGCGGCGGCGATCGCCGCCATCATCCCCGCCGCCCCGGCGCCGGCGACGACGACGGGGAGGTCGTCCGGGCGGTCGTCCGGGCTCATGTCGGGCGCGCTAGCGGCCGAGCTGGCGCCACTGGTGCCAGAAGAGGAGGGCGGAGATGAAGAGCCCGATGACGACGACCGCCGCGCGCGCCTTCTCGCGGCCGATCGAGCGTGCCAGGCGCGCCCCGCCGTAGCCGCCGGCGACCGCCCCGGCCAGGATGACGAGGGCCGCGGGCCACACGACGATGCCGCGGACGATGAAATAGGCGGCGGCGACGCCGTTGATGCACATGCCGAAGAAGTTCTTGAGGCCGTTCATCGCCAGGATGTCCGAGAGGCCCAGGAAGCCGAGGATGGCGAGCATCAGAATGCCGACGGCGGCGCCGAAGTAGCCGCCGTAGACGGCGACGGCGAACTGCAGGGCGAGCGCCGCCGCCCAGCGCGCCGTGGAGGCGCCGCGCGCCCGCGGCACGGAATCTCCAGCCTCGCCGGCCGCCGCCTGGCGCCCCTCGCGCCGCCGGGCGAGCACGCCCTGGAGCATGAAGAGGAGCGTCGCGAAGAGGACGAGGAGCGGCGCCAGCCGCGCGAAGGCGTGCTCGGGGGTGCGCAGCAGGAGGACCGAGCCGAGGGCGCCCCCGAGGAGGCTCGGCGCGAGGAGCGTCCTCAGCCACTCCCGGTGGGTGACCACCTCGCGCCGGTAGCCGAACATGCTCGCCGCCGCGCCCGGCAGCAGGCCCACGGTCGAGGTGGCGTTGGCGACGATCGACGGCTGGCCGAGGAAGATGAGGGTGGGGAAGACGAGGATCGTGCCGCCCCCCGCCATGGCGTTCATCATCCCGCCGCCGACCGAGCAGGCGACCAGGGCGGCCACTTGGAGCGGCGTCATGGACTAGTAATGACCCAACACCGGGTGCGGCCGATAGGGCTCCTCGAGCGACTTGCGCTCGGCGGCGTCGAGCTCGAGGTCGAGCGCCGCGACGGCGTCGTCGAGGTAGGGCAGCTTGGTGGCGCCGAGGATCGGGGCGGTGACGCCGGGCCGGTTGAGGAGCCAGGCCATGGCGATCTGGGCGGGCTTGACGCCGCGGCGACCGGCGAGCTCGACGACGCGGTCGACGACGGCGAAGTCGTGGTCCTCGTAGTACATCTTCTGGGCGTAGTCGTCGGTCGCCGCGCGTTCGGTCTCGCCGCCGCGGGCGCCGCCCTCACCGCGGCGGCGGTTGCCGGCGAGGAAGCCGCGCGCCAGCGGGCTCCAGGGGATCACCCCGATCCCCTCGTGGCGGCAGAGGGGGAGCATCTCCCGCTCCTCCTCGCGGTAGATCAGGTTGTAGTGGTTCTGCATCGAGACGAAGCGCGGCCAGCCGCGGCGCTCCTGCAGGTCGAGCGCCTGGGCGAACTGCCAGGAGGACATGCTGGAGGCGCCGAGGTAGAGCGCCTTGCCGGCGCGGACGACGTCGGCGAGGGCGCCGAGCGTCTCCTCGATCGGCGTCTCCTTGTCCAGTCGGTGGATCTGGTAGAGGTCGACGTAGTCGGTGCCCAGCCGGCGGAGCGAGGCGTCGATCGCCTGGAAGATGTGCTTCCTCGACAGCCCGCGGTCATTGGGGCCGGGGCCCATGGGGAAGAAGACCTTGGTCGCGATCACCACCTCGTCGCGCCGGGCGAGGTCGCGGATGGCGCGGCCGGCGATCTCCTCGGAGAGCCCGCGCGAGTACATGTCGGCGGTGTCGAAGAAGTTGATCCCGAGCTCGAGGGCGCGGGCGAAGAAGGGCCGGCTCTCCGCCTCCGGGAGCACCCACGGGCGCCAATCGGGGGTGCCGTAGCTCATGCAGCCGAGGCAGAGGCGCGAGACCTTCAAGCCGCTCGCGCCGAGGCTCACGTAGTCCATGGCGCGGGATCGTAGCACCCACCGTCCGACACTCACCGACACAGGCCGACATAGCCGCCCGGCCGTCCACAACCGGCGGCACCTCCCCTGAAAAGCCGTTCGCATCCGTGGCACCGCCTTTGCTCTACGAGGACATTGCTTCCTGACGAGCTGAAGTCTGCAGGTCAACCCGCTCGGCTGCGCCCTGCGCGGAGCCCGAGCCAATCAGAGGAGGAGTGCCATGAAGCGGATGATCCTCGTGGTGGTCTTGCTGTCGATCGTCGTCGCGGCGCACGCCGCGCTGGCGGCCAACGTCTGTACGGTCAACGCCGGGCCGATCTGGAACCAGCAGGATGCCAACCAGAAGTGCCCGGCCACCTGCAACAACGGCTATGGTCCGTGGACCGGCCAGTGGTGGACGACGGTTCAAGGCCAGATGTCGGTCTGCCAGTGCGGCGCCAACAACAAGTCCTTCGACGCCGGGCCGATCTGGAACCAGCCGGACGCCAACAAGAAGTGCCCGACCGTCTGCAAGACCGCCAGCGGCACCTGGACCGGCCAGTGGTGGACGACGGTGCCGGGCAAGATGTCGGTCTGCCAGTGCGCGGTCTGCACGCCCGAGACCGCGCCCGCGAAACCCTGACCCCCCCGGAACACCTGAGGCGGGGAGCGGCGCGGCAGGCTCGCGCCGCTTTCCGCCGGCTCGCGCGCCCGATCGCCCGATACCCGATCCAGCCTGCCGCTTCCCGCCCCGTCTGTTCTGAGGCACAATCCGTGCAGCGCCGCTCTTCCGGCCGGCGCGGCCTCGCGTGCCGCGGCACCGCGGTCGGACCGCTTCTCTGGAGACCTCCCGACTCATGAAGATCTTTGCCGTCGCTCTGCTCGCCGCCTGCCTCGCGGCGCCGGCCTGCTTCGCCAGCGAGGAGACGTTCACCTTCGCTCCCTTCGGCACCGTCACCGTCTACCGCCCGACGCCCCATCCGAAGCACGTCGCCCTCTTCCTCTCCGGCGACGGCGGCTGGAAGCTGGGCGTCGTCGACATGGCGCGCGAGATCGCCGGCATGGACACGCTGGTCGCCGGCGTCAGCCTCCCCGCCTACATGAAGGCCGTGGGGGCCGAGGGCAAGGAGACCGCCGCGGCCGACCCCAACGTCTGCTTCAACCCGAGCGGCGACCTCGAGGCGCTCGGCCGCGCGGTCGAGACGCGCTACGGATACGCGGCCCGCGTGCCGCCGATCCTCGTCGGCTACTCCTCGGGCGCCACCCTGGTCTACGCCGCGCTCGTCCAGGCGCCGCCGAGGACGTTCGGCGGCGCGGTCAGCCTCGGCTTCTGCCCCGACCTCATCGTCAACATGCCGATCTGCAAGGGCAACGGCCTCGCCTGGAAGCGCGACAAGGAGGGCAAGGGAGTCGACTTCCTGCCCAGCAAGCTCCTCGAGGCGCCATGGGTGGCGCTCCAGGGCGACATCGACCAGGTCTGCACCCCGGAGGACACCCGGACCTACGTCAACGAGGTGCCGCACGGCGAGCTCGTCTGGCTGCACAAGGTGGGGCACGGCTTCTCGGTGCCCAAGAATTGGATGCGCCAGTTCAAGGAGAGCTTCGAGCGCGTGGCGACCGGCGAGCGGCCGGAGCGGGACGAGCAGAGCTCGGCCGCGAGCCGGTCGTCGGCCGGCTCGAGCGATGCGTCGCCGGCGGCAAAGCCCCCGGCCAAGGCCTCGAGCGGCGGTCGCCGCGCGAAGCACCGCGCGCCGGCGCACGCGGCGAGCCCTCCCGCCCGGCTCGCCCGACTGCCGTTGATCGAGGTCCCGGCCCACCCGCCCGCGGGCGGCCGGATCGCCGTCCTCCTCACCGGCGACGGCGGCTGGCGGGCGTGCGACCGCGACCTGGCGAAGGCGCTCGCGGCGCGCGGCATCCCGGTCGTCGGCTGGAGCTCGCTGCGCTACTTCCTCCGCGGGCGGAGCCCGGCGGAAGGGGCGCGCGACCTCGAGGCGGTGCTCGGCCACTACCTGGCGGCGTGGCAGGCGGACGAGGCGATCGTCATCGGCTACTCGTTCGGCGCCGACGTGGTGCCCTTCTTCGTCAACCGCCTGCCGAGATCCCTCCGCGCGCGCATCCCGCTCGTCGCCCTGATCGGTCCCGACCGCCGCGCCGACTTCCGCCTCCGCCTCGCCGATCTCCTCGGCCGCGACGGCAAGGACAGCGTGCCGGTCGTCCCCGAGATCCAGAAGCTCCGCGGCACGCCGATCCTCTGCTCCTACGGCGAGCGGGAGACCTGGAGCCTGTGCCCCGAGCTCCCCGCCGACCTCGCGCGCGTCGTGCAGCGGCCGGGCGGCCACAAGCTCGCCCGCGGCGGGCCGCTCGTCGCCCGCCACATCCTCGACGCCCTTGGCCGCGTCGACCTCGCCAGCACCGCCGCGCCCGCCGCCGCGTACTGAGTCCCACCCTCCAAAGGTGCCAGGTGACTACGCCTGGCCGTCGACCGCGGCTTTGACGTCTCCAGTCAGGACGGTTGACTGACAGAAAGAGAGCTACCAGGTGCCAGGCGATTATGCTGCACGATACATTGAGGCATTGGGTGAGCGTACGGAGATAGATCGCGCCTCACTACCGTTCTAGAAGCGCCCACCGAGGTGCCAGCCGATTATGGAGAGGCGGCGGCTGGAGAGGAAATCGCGCCGACGCGTGCAGAAAGCGGCGATCGGGGGATGTGCTTGCCGGCCTCGGCGGGTTCTGGCAGGATCGCCGCCGGCCTCGCTTCCGAACGGAGACAGCGCATGAACGTCCGGCGCCTCAGCCTCGCCTTGGCAGCCTTTGCCCTCCTCCTGCTTCCCGCGCTGCCTGCCGGCGTCGAGGCCAAGGATGCCTCGACGCACACCGTCGCCAAGCCGCCCGCGGAGGCCGACCAGACGATCCCGGCGGCGCCGCCCCGCGCCGAGGGGGAGGGGCCGTTCGCCCGCCTGATCCTCCGCGGGGTTACCCTGATCGACGGCACCGGGGCGCCGCCGCAGGGCCCGGTCGACGTCGTCATCGAGGGCAACCGCATCGCCGACGTGGTCTCGGTCGGCGCCCCCGGCATCGCCATCGATCCCGCCGACCGCCCCAAGGCGCGCGCCGGCGATCGCGAGATGGAGCTCCACGGGATGTACGTCCTCCCCGGCTTCATCGACATGCACGGCCACATCGGCGGCAAGAGCCAGGGGACTCCGGCGGAGTACGTCTTCAAGCTCTGGATGGGCCACGGGATCACCACGGTGCGCGATCCGGGGAGCCTCAACGGTCTCGACTGGACGCTCATGGAGAAGGGGAAGAGCGCCCGGAACCAGATCACCGCGCCGCGCATCTTCGCCTACGTGGCCTTCGGCCAGGGGCGCGAGAAGCCGTTCACCACGCCCGACGAGGCGCGGGCGTGGGTGCGCGAGATGGCGGCCAAGGGGGCCGACGGGCTCAAGTTCTTCGGCTACCGGCCGGACATCATGAAGGCGGCGATCGAGGAGGCGAAGAGGCGCGGCCTGCGCAGCGCCTGCCACCATGCGCAGCTCGACGTGGCGCGGGTCAACGTCCTCGACTCGGCGCGCTGGGGCCTCACCTCGATGGAGCACTGGTACGGCCTGCCCGAGGCGCTCTTCACCGACCGCACGCTCCAGGACTACTCGCGCGGCTACAACTACAACGACGAGGCCGACCGCTTCGGCGAGGCCGGCCGGCTGTGGAAGCAGGCGGCGCCGCCCTACTCCGAGCGCTGGAACCAGGTGATGAACGAGCTCATCAAGCTCGACTTCACCCTCGACCCGACGTTCACCATCTACGAGGCGAACCGCGACCTCATGCGGGTGCGCCGCGCCGAGTGGCACGAGGAGTACACGCTGCCCTCGCTCTGGGAGTTCTACCAGCCGAGCCGCAAGTCGCACGGCGCCTACTGGTACTACTGGACGACCGAGGACGAGGTCGAGTGGAAGAACAACTACCGGCTGTGGATGACCTTCGTCAACGAGTACAAGAACCGCGGCGGGCGGGTGACGGTGGGCTCGGACAGCGGCTTCATCTTCAAGCTCTACGGCTTCGACACCATCCGCGAGATGGAGCTCCTGCGCGAGGCCGGCTTCTCTCC
>DATBQN010000301.1:0-6632 GCA_036560825.1 Thermoanaerobaculia bacterium | reverse complement strand
CCTCGAGGTCGAGCGACTGGATCTCGGGCAGGTCGAGGGCGATGCCTTCGAGACCGCTGCCCGCCAGCCGGCGCGCCTCGGCGAGCTTGCCGGGGTTGCCGGTGACGAGGACGAAGGGGAGGTGGGAGCCCGTCTCGACGGGTGGAGCGCGCCGGCTCACTCGCGCGCGGTGGCGGTGCTGTCCGCGGCCAGGCGGCGGAGCTCGGTGATCAGCTCGTCGACCTGGCGCCGGAGCTCGCCGGGATCGCCGCAGTTGTCGATCGCGCGCTGGGCCCCCTCCCGCCGCGCCGCGCCATCGCCCTGGGCGAGCAGCCTGGCGCGCGCCGTGGCCTCGTCCATGCCGCGGGCGACGGCGCGGGCGAGGCGCACGGCGGCAGGGCACTCGACGGTGACCACGAGGTCGAAGGAGGGGCCGTAGCCCGCCTCGACGAGGAGCGCCGCCTCCAGCACGATGATGCCGGTCGCCCGGCCTGCGGTCGCCGCGAAGCGCTCGCGGACGAGCGGGTGGATGGCGCGCTCGAGGGCGCGCCGCGCCTCGGGGTCGGCGAACACCCGATCGGCCACCTTGGCATGGTCGACGGCGCCGCGCGCGTCGAGCGCGTCGTCGCCGAAGAGCCGGCGGACGGCCTCGGCCCCCGGCTGGCCCGGCTCGTAGAGCTCGGCGACGAGGCGGTCGGCGTCGATGACCAGGAACCCGGCCTCCGCGAGCCAGCCGGCGACCGTCGACTTGCCGCTCGCGAGGCCGCCGGTCAGCCCCACGCGGAGGGCGCGGGGGGGGTGGCTCAAAGCACGCCTCCCGAAATGGCAGCGACGCCGGCGGCTGCGCGGGTACCCGCGCTGGTGCCTGGGAACTCCGGCGCCAGCCCCTGGCGCAGGCGCGCCGCCGCCAGCGTGTTGACGAGGAGCATGGCGACGGTCAGCAGTCCGACGCCTCCGGGCACCGGGGTGATCGCCGCGGCTCGCAGCGCGACGCGGGTGAAGTCGACGTCGCCCACGATCGTCGAGCCGCGGCGGGAGAGCTGCTCCCGGCGCGCTTCGTCGCCGGGGAAGAGGCGCTCGACGAGGGCGGGGTCCGTGACGCGGTTGATCCCCACGTCGATCACCACGGCGCCCTCCTGGACGTGGTCCGGCCCGATGAGGGCGGGACGGCCGACGGCGACGACGAGGAGGTCGGCCTGGCGGGTGACGGCGGCGAGGTCGCGGGTCTGCGAGTGGCAGATGGAGACCGTGCAGCCGGCGCGGAGGAGGAGGGCCGCCGCCGGCTTGCCGACGATCGCGCTCCGCCCGACGACCACCGCATGCCGGCCGGCGAGCGGGATGTCGGAGCGCCGGAGGAGCTCGAGGACGCCGAGCGGCGTCGCGGGGACGAAGCCCGGCTCGTCGAGCCAGAGGCGCCCGACGCTCTGCGGGTGGAAGCCGTCGACGTCCTTGGCGGGCGAGACGAGATCGAGCACCTCGCGCTCCGCCATCTGGGCAGGCAGCGGGAGCTGGACGAGGATGCCGTCGACCGCCTCGTCGGCGTTGAGGCGATCGACAAGGCCGGCGAGGTCGGCCTGTGCGGCGCTCGCCGGCAGGCGCAGGACGCTGCCCGCGATCCCCACCTCGGCGCAGGCCTTGGCCTTGCTCGCCACGTACGCCTCGGAGGCCGGGTTCTCGCCCACGAGGACGGCGGCCAGGCCGGGCGGACGGCAACCCCGGGCGACGAGCTCCGCGACCCCCGCGGCGACCTCGGCGCGGATGGCGGCCGCGACCGGCCGGCCGTCGAGGATGCGGGCGCCGGCGCTCATCGCGCGCGGACCCCCCGGTAGAGGCAGACGATGCCGCCCGCGAGGTCGGTCCAGGCGAGCTCGGCGAGTCCCGCCGCCGCCATGCGATCGAGGAGCTCGCGGCGCTGGGGGAACTCGAGGACCGAGCTCGGCAGGTAGGAGTAGGCCGAGGCGCGCGGCGAGAGGAGGCGCGCGATCCGCGGCAGCAGGTGGCGGAAGTAGACGAGGTAGGCGGCGCGGAGCGGCCGCGCCGCGGGGACGGCGAACTCGAGGACGACGAGCGGTGCGCCGGGCCGCAGCGCCGCCGCCAGCTCGCGGAGGGCGGCGTCGAGATCGGCGACGTTGCGAAGGCCGAAGGAGACCGTGGCGCCGCCGAAGCGCCCGGCGGGGAAGGGGAGAGCCAGGGCGTCCGCCGCGAGGAAGGCCGGGGGGCGGCCGGACCGTTGCCGCCGCTGCGCGAGCTTCCGGCGCGCGATGGCGAGCATGGGCACGCAGAAGTCCGCCGCGGCCACGCGCGCCCCGCGGCGGTCGAGCGCCAGGGCCTGATCGCCGGTGCCGCAGCAGAGATCGAGCACCGCGGTCCCCGCGGGCACCGCGAGCGCCCGCGCCGCCCGCCGCCGCCAGACGACGTCGAGGGCGCCGGAGAGCAGATGGTTGAGGAGGTCGTAGCGGGGCGCCACTCCCGCGAACATGTCGCGGATGGCCCGGCCCGACTTGTCGAGCGGAACCGCGGGGGCGCCGTCCATGGCGTGGAGCATAGCGGAAGGCCTGGCGGGAGCGCCGGCCCGTGGCGGCGCTGCCGTCAGCTCAATATGGCTTCCTCGCGTCCACCGACGGGAGCGGCTGGAAGTGTCTGAGGTTGGTGGTGTACAGGGGAACCGCAAGCCGGGCCGCCACCGAAGCGATCATCGCGTCTTGGAGCTGGATGCCGTGGCTCAGGTAGAAGCGAGCCGTCTGCCGCATAGCCCATCGATTGTCGTCTTGGGTGGGATGCTCGATGCGAAACCGGCGGAGGAGATGAATCGCTTGGGCGCGCTTCACCCGATTGGCCGCGCCCTGCACCGTCTCCATCCACACTACCGGCGTGATCGCCACCTGTTGGCGGCCCAGGCTGGCGAACCAGTCAATGGCCGGTGGGAAGCCGCGCAGGAGATCGATGAGGACGGAGGTGTCGAGGACCGCGTCGGTCACCACGAGTACCGCGGAGAGGCTCGCCGGAGAGTCTCCACGTACTCCGCGCCGCTTGGCAGCTCACCGTCGCGCCAAGCGCCGATTTCAGGCGAGGAGGCGATCTCTTCTGCGGTGAGGCCTGCACCAGTCAGGTCTTCCACCGTCAAATCGAGATCATCCGCAGGCAGCGGCTCGAGAGTGACCGCGACCCGGCCACGAGGCAGCTCGGGCGGCAGCTCGACGACGAGATGTCCGTCCTCGGTAATCTCGCCTTCCATTCTCATAGCTCTCATAGCGGTCTTCATGTTTTGTTCCGCGGCTCGTCGTCCGCAGCTTAGCACGAGCGTACTGGCGTCGGCGGCCCGTCCCAGCTCCCGCAGCCCGTGGCGATGCTCAGGGCCCGGCAGACGGCCGTCATCGTTTCCGGACCGACGGTGCCGACGAAGTGGTGGAGCCATTTCTGCCAGTCAAGCGCGGGGAGCCGCTCTCCCTCTATCGTTCTTCAGGGCGCGGGGTCCGGGTGATCTGGTTCGTGCGCCGGCTCCGCGTAGACCATCTCCGCGAGGGTCTTGCGCTGGCGGGGCTGCTTCTCCCGCTCGCGCAGGCGCTCGGGCAGGCTCTCCGGGTCCCCCGGGTAGCCGATGGCGATGGCGGTCGCGGGCTCGATGCCTTCCGGGAGGTGGAACTCGGCGCGGATGCGGTCCACGTCGATGCCCGCCATCTGGTGCACGGCGAGCCCCAGCGAGGAGGCCTGGAAGGTGAGGTGGGCGGCCGCCTGGCCGAGGTCGTAGAAGGCGTGGCGATTGGGCTTGCCGTCGCGCGCGGAGGTCGTCCGGGCGAGCGCGAGGAGGAGGACGGCGGCGCTGCGCGCCCAGGCCTGGTTGCCCGGCATCAGGCAGCCGAGGACGCGCTCGAACTCCGGCTCGCCGCGGAAGGCGACGATGAAGCTCCAGGGCTGCTCGTTGTAGGAGGACGGCGCCCAGCGGGCGGCCTCGAGCAGCGAGGCGAGCGTCTCCTGGTCGACGGGCCGGTCGGCGAAGGCGCGGGGGCTCCAGCGCTCGCGGAGCAGGGGATGGAGCGCGGGTCGGCCGGCGGCGGGCTCCGGGGAGCTCACGAGGCGCTCGCCAGGGAAACCGGCCGCGGCTCGATCACCTGGGCGGCGAAGCGCTCCATCTCCTCGTGCTGCGGGCTCGACTGCAGCAGCAGGAGGTCGACGCCGACGGCGGCGAGCTCCTCGATGCGCTCGCGCACCCTCTCGGGAGTGCCGATGAGCCCGCTGCGCAGGCCGCGGTTCGAGACCGAGTACTCCTCGAGCGAGACGCGCCGTTCGAGCTGCGTTCCGGCGAGCCACTGCTGGTAGTTGGCGTTGCCGGCGGCGCTCTGCTGGACGTCGGTGATGCGCTCGCGCTCCCGCGCCGCCTCGCGGTCGCTGTCGCGCACGATGGCGTAGGCGGCGACGCCGTACTGCATCGGCGGAAGGCCGAGCCGCTCGCGCCGCGCCCGCAGGTCGGCGATCCGCTCGCCCACCTGCTGCGGCGGGTCGCCGTGCATCACGTAGGCGTCGCAGAGGCGCGCGATGAGCTCCTTGGCCGCCTCCGACTCGCCGCCGGCGTAGACCGTGGGGCGCGGGCGGGAGAGCGGCTTCGGCGCCAGCGCCGTCTCCTCGACGCGGTAGTAGCGCCCGGCGAACGAGAAGCGATCCTCCTTCCACACCCCGTCGACCACGCGCAGCCACTCCGCCGTCCGCGCGTAGCGGTCGTCGTGGGTGTCGAAGCCGACGCCGTATTGCGCCGCTTCCGCGGCCCACCACGACGAGACGACGTTGAGCGACACCCGCCCGCCGCTGATGTGATCGACGTTGGCGGCCTGCTTGGCGAGGAGGGCTGGGAGGTGGAAGGTCGGCCGCACCGCCACCATCAGCTCGAGACGGCGGGTCACCGCGGCGAGCGCCGCCGCGGTCGACCAGGCGTCGAGCGAGGGCGCGTCGACTCCCTTGATGTCGTTCAGGTTGAGCTCGGCGATCAGGGTCAGGTCGAAGCCGATCTCTTCGCTCCGCCGCGCCAGCCGGCTGACGTACGCCCAGCTCGCTTCCATCCCCTCGTCGGGGACGTTGCGAAGCCAGCCTCCGAAGACCGGCAACCAGTATCCATATCTCACTGTTCCGCCTCCGTTTCGAGATAGTCGGCGAGCCGCTCGAAGGGGTCGAAGCCGACGACGCGGGGCGCCTCGGCGACGAAGTTCGAGAGGGCGTTGATGTCGTAGTAGAGGAGCTCGCCGCTGCGGTCGTCGATCAGATACTCGGCGCCGCCGACGTCGATCGCGGCCGCCGCGAAGATCCGCTCGACGTCGGCGATCACCTCGGGAGGCGGCGTGTAGCCCTCGACGCGGATGCCCCGCTCCTGGGCGTCGACGGCGCACGCCGCGCCCACCAGCGCGGCCCCGCTCGTCGTCTGGCAGGCGTCGCCCGGGCAGATGTTGAAGACGTCCTCCGGGCTGAAGACGCGGATGCCGTAGAGGAACTTCCCGCCCAGCACCTCGACGCGCACGATGTGCCCGCCGCGGGCGGGGACGAACTCCTGGACGAGGGCCGTGCTGTCGATGCCGAGATCGACCTCGCCCCGCGCCGCCGCCGCCGCGAGCTGCTCGGGGCTGTCGTAGCGCACGATGCCGGCGCCGCTGCCGCCCAGGTTGGCCTTGACGACCACCGGGAAGCGCAGGCCGCGGGCCGCCTCGGGCACCTCCTCCGGGTGGTTGACCACCCGTGCGGCCGGATAGCGGAGCCCGAGCGAGGCGAGGAGCGAGAGCTGGAGCGCCTTCGAGGTCTCGATCCGGAAGCCGGCCGAGCCGTTGACGACGCGCGTGCCCAGGCGCTCCAGGTGGTCGAGATAGGCGAGCGTGTGGTAGATGCCGTGGCTCTCGCCGCGCAGGTAGGCCGACGGGCTCATGCGGTTGAACAGCAGCGAGTAGTCGCGCCGGCGCGCGGCGGCGTCGTAGTGGTGGCGCCGCGCGTCGACCCGCACGTAGCGCGTCCCCCGCCGGTCGAGCTCCGCGAAGAGGGGCCGGAACCAGTCCTGGTGCTCGTGGTAGATGGCGATGGGCAGGTCGGCTGGCGGCATCGGCGCTCCCGGAGGTCGCCGCCATTATAGATGATCAACTAACTAACATTCATCGAGTGGGACCCGAGCCGCGAGGATTCCGGCGGTGGCGCGACCGAGAGCGCCGACAGCGACCCCGAGCTTGACAACTCCGGCCGCTCTGCCTAGTATTCGAGGTCCTCTGCGCCCGCCTAGCGGGTTTCCACGCCGAGTCTGTCTTCGTGGGTCCGGAGAGGTCCCCCCGAGACCGGAGATCTGGAGAGATGATCAGAACCTACAGCCCGAAGCTCGCCGAGATCGAGCATCGGTGGTACGTGATCGACGCCTCGGGCGTCGCGCTCGGCCGGCTCTCCACCCTGGTGGCCCGCCTGCTGACCGGCAAGCACAAGCCCGGCTACGCGACCCACATCGACACCGGCGACTTCGTCATCGTCGTCAACGCCGAGAAGACCCTGCTCACCGGCCGCAAGGAGGAGCAGAAGGTCTACTACCGCCACAGCGGGTATCCGGGCGGCATCAAGGCCGAGACCGCCGGCAAGCTGCGCAAGCGCCGGCCGACCCAGCTCGTCGAGCGGGCAGTCTGGGGCATGTTGCCGAAGAG
>DATBQN010000300.1:0-18697 GCA_036560825.1 Thermoanaerobaculia bacterium | reverse complement strand
CCGCGCTCGGGGGAGCAGACCGCCACCCGGCACCCGCAGGCCCTCCCGGCCTCGACCGCCGCCTCGAAGCAGGCTTGGCGCAGGCCGATCTCCATCCCCTGGAGCGCGCGCGGCAGCAGGCTCCGGCGGGCGCTCTCGCGGACGGCGCCCAGGGTGAAGACGAGCAGGGTGGGAGCGGCGGCTTCGGGCATCGGGACCTCGTAATCTATACGACCTTCCCCTCCCGGGCGGATGACCGGCCCGGAAAGCCTCCCGGGCGGCCCTTCGATCGATCCCTTCAATCAGGGTGAGTGCCGGCCGCGCGAGCGAGCGTTCTACGGTTCCGGCCACGGCGGGCCGCCGCGGGCGCTTGCGCTATCATCACCTTCCCTTGAGGCGATTCCTCCTCCTCGCCCTGCCGCTCCTCGTCCTCGCCATCGCGGTCTTCCACTTCGCGCTCGAGGCCCTGGGGCTGTCCGACAGCGCGGCGCTCGCCGTCCCCCTGGGCGGCGCCGGGCTGGGCCATCTGCCGGCCTGGGCGCTCGCCGGAACCTGGGTCCTCGAGGCGCTCGCCCTGACCGCCCTCTTCCTCATGGTCCACGCGTCCGGGCCGGCGCGCCCGGCCTGGTGGCTCGACGGCCTCCTCGTCGGCTGGCTCGCCTGGGTCTTCCGCGGCCCGCTCCTGGTCGTCACCCTGGTCGCCGCGGCGGGCGTCAGGCCCGGCCCCTGGTGGACCCTCTGCCTCGACTGGCTCGTCCTCTACTCGCTCTGCGGCCTGCTGCTCGGCGCGCTCGCCCAGACCGCCGCCAGGGATCGCAGTCGCGGCGATCGTCCTCTCCCCGGCGAGCCGGGCCCTTGAGGATCGCCGCGGTCGGGCGGGCCCTCCCCCGCCACGTCTACGACCAGGCGACGCTCCTCGCCGCCCTCAAGAAGCGCTGGTCGCTCCGCTACCTCAACCTCGAGCGGCTCGAGCGCCTGCACAAGAACGTCCTCGTCGGCGGCCGCCACCTCGCCCTGCCGATCGAGGAGTACGACGCCCTGACCACCTGGGGCAAGGCGAACGACGCCTGGATCCGCGTCGCCCAGGAGGTCGGCGAGGAGGCCGTGCGCGACGCCCTCGCCCGCGCCGGCCTCGATACCTCGGACATCAGCGCCTTCCTCTTCGTCACCGTGACCGGCGTCGCCACCCCCTCGATCGACGCGCGCCTGATGAACCGGCTGGCGCTCCGGCCGGAGGTGAAGCGGATGCCGATCTTCGGCCTCGGCTGTGTCGCCGGGGCGGCCGGCATCGCCCGCGCCGCCGACTACGTGCGCGCCTACCCGGACCAGGTGGCGCTCCTCCTCTCCGTCGAGCTCTGCTCGCTCACCATCCAGCGCGAGGACCTCTCGATCCCCAACCTCATCGCCTCCGGGCTCTTCGGCGACGGCGCCGCGGCGGTCCTCGTGACGGGGGACGAGCGCAGTACCGGCGGGCCCGGCGGGCCGCGGATCGCCGGCAGCCGCTCCGTCTTCTACCGCGACTCCGAGCGGGTGATGGGCTGGGACATCTCCGAGACCGGCTTCCGGATCGTCCTCTCGGCCGACGTGCCGCAGGTCGTCCGCGATCACCTGCGCGGGGACGTCGACTCGTTCCTGGCCGAGCACGGCCTGACGCGGAAGGACATCGCCTCCTGGGTCTGCCACCCCGGCGGCCCCAAGGTGCTGGAGGCGATGGAGGAGACCCTCGAGCTGCCGGAGGACGCCCTGGCGGTCACCTGGAAGAGCCTCCAGGAGGTCGGCAACCTCTCCTCGACCTCGGTGCTCCTCGTCCTCGCCGACACCCTGGAGTGCCACCGCCCGCCGCCGGGGAGCTGGGGGATGCTCCTCGCCATGGGGCCCGGCTTCTGCTCGGAGCTGGTGCTCCTCCAGTGGTGACGCCGACCTCCTGATCCGCCCGGCGTTTCGAGCCCGACGAGATGACGCTCCTGGGGATCGACAGCCGCCTCCTCTACACCGGGCTGGTGGCCGCGGTCGCCGCCGCCCGGCTCGTCGAGCTGCGGATCGCGAGGGTGAACCTGAATCGCCTCCTCGCCAGGGGCGGCGTCGAGGCCGGCGCCGGCCACTACCCGGCGATGGTCGCCCTCCACGCGCTCTGGCTCCTCGCCTGCCCCGCCGAGGTGTGGCTCCTCGACCGCCCCCTCCTCCCCCCGCTCGCCGCCGCCATGCTCGTCCTCCTCGCCGCGGCCATGGTCCTCCGCTACTGGGCGATCGCCAGCCTGGGAGGCCTCGGCGGCCGCTGGACGACCCGCATCGTCGTCCTCCCCGGCGCGCCGCTCATCGAAAGGGGCCCTTACCGTCTCCTCCGCCATCCCAACTACCTCGCGGTCGTCGTCGAGATCCTCGCCCTGCCGCTCGTCCACACCGCCTGGATCACGGCGAGCGTGGCGAGCGTGGCGAACGCGATGATCCTGGCGGTGCGCATCCGCGCCGAGGAGCGGGCGTTGAGGCGCTGAACGGCCTCCTGCTCCTCCGGAACATACCCGCCGGGCGCCGCTCGCTCCTCGCGGGCGGCCTCGGTCCTCCTGTGTCATCCTCCCCGCCATGAACGAGCGCTCGATCCTCGCCGGCATCGCGGCGGTGGCGCGGGAGCATCTCGGGTGGGAGGGGCCGCTCACCCCGGAGATGCGGCTGGTCGAGGACCTGCGGCTCGACTCGATCCGGCTCCTAACCTTGGCCGCCGAGGTCGAGAACCGCTTCCGCGTCATGCTCGCCGAGGAGGACGAGCTGGGGATCGAGACGGTGGGCGACCTGATCGCGATCGTGCGGAGGAAGCTTGCCCGCTGAGACCCTCCTCGACCTCCTCGCCGCCGCCGGACGGCGGCCCGAGGGCGGGCTCCGCTTCCTCGACCGCGAGGAGCACGCGACGTGGGTGCCCTGGGGCGAGGCTCGCGCCGCCGCCGAGGCCGCCGCTGGCGGGCTCCAGGCGCTGGGGGTCGCGAAAGGCGACCGCGTCGTCCTCGTCTTCCCCACCGGCCCGGACTTCTTCGCCGCCTTCTTCGGCGCCCTCCTCGCCGGCGCCGTCCCGGTGCCGCTCTACCCGCCGGTCCGCCTCGGACGCCTCGCGGAGTACTACGCGCGGACGGCGCGGATGATGGAGCGGGTGCGCGCCCGCATCGTCCTCGCCGACCGCCGCGTGCAGCGCATCCTGGGCGTCCCCGTCGGCCGGGCGCGGCCGCCGCTCGGCTGCCGCACGCTCGCCGAGCTGCCGGGCGCCCGCCCGGCGCCGGTCGCCGTCGGACCCGGCGACCTCGCCCTCGTCCAGTTCTCGTCGGGGACGACGGTCGAGCCCAAGCCGGTCGCCCTCGCCCACCGCGCCATCCTCGCCCAGGCAGAGGCCCTCTCCGAGCTCTGGCCGGACACCCCGACCCTCCGGCACAGCGCCGTCTCGTGGCTGCCGCTCTACCACGACATGGGCCTCATCGGCTGCGTCTTCCCGGCCCTTGGGCGCGACGCGACGCTCACCCTCATCCCGCCCGAGCTCTTCGTGGCGCGGCCGGCGCTCTGGCTCCGCGCCATCTCCCGCTACCGGGCGACGGTCTCTCCGGCGCCCAACTTCGCCTTCGCCCTCTGCGCCTTCCGCGTGCCGGAGAGCGAGCTCGAGGGGCTCGACCTCTCCTCCTGGGTTACCGCGCTCGACGGCGCCGAGTCGGTGGCGCCCGCGGTCGTTCGCGCCTTCGAGGCGCGCCTCGCGCCCTACGGTCTCCGCCCCGGCGTGGTGACGCCGGTCTACGGGCTCTCGGAGTCGGCGCTCGCCGTCACCTTCCCGCCGCTCGGCCGACCCTTCCTCGCCCGCCGCTTCGACCGCGAGGCGCTGGCGCGCGACGGGCGCGCGAGAGAGCTCGGGCCGGACGAGGACGGCGCGCGCGAGATCGTCTCGGTGGGGCTCCCGCTCCCCGGCTTCCGGCTCGAGGTGCGCGGCGAGGACGGCCTGTCGCTCCCCGCGGGCCGCGTGGGGCGGATCTGGATCGCCGGGCCGTCGCTCATGGAGGGCTACCTCGACGACCCGCAGGCGACGGCTAACGCCTTTCAGGGCGGCTTCCTCGACACCGGCGACCTCGGGTTCCTCTGGGACGGCGAGCTCTACCTGACCGGCCGCGCCAAGGACGTCGTCATTCTCCGCGGGCGCAACCACTCGCCGGAGGAGATCGAGCGCGCCGTCGACGCGGTGCCCGGCGCGCGGCCGGGCTGCGCGGTCGCCGCCTCCTTCCTCCCCGAGGGCGGCGACGGCGAGGTGCTGGCGCTCTTCGTCGAGGCGCGGCGGGACGCCGCGCGCGAGGAGGTCCGCGCCCTGCCCGCGGCCTGCCGGGCGGCGGTCCTCGCGGCGACCGGGCTCGACGTCGACCTGCCCGTGGTCCTCGCGTCGGGAACGCTGCCGCGCACCTCCTCCGGCAAGCTGCGGCGCGCCGAGGCCGTCCGCCTCTACCTCGCCGACCGCCTCGAGCCCCCGGCCAAGGTCACGCCGCTGCGCCTGGCCGGCGCCGTCGCCCGCTCCGGGCTCGCCTATGCCCGCCTCTCGCTCGCCGGGCGAAGGGAGGACGAGCCGGATGACTGAGCGGGCGAGCGACCTCGCCATCGTCGGCGGCGGACCGGCCGGTCTCGCGACAGCGATCGAAGCGCGGCTCGCCGGCCTCTCGGCGACCGTCCTCGATCGCGGCCGGCCGCCGCTCGACAAGGCGTGCGGCGAGGGCCTGATGCCGGACGCGGTGACCCGGCTCGCCGCGCTGGGTGTCGCGGTCTCCGGGCGGCCCTTCCGCGGCATCCGCTATCTCGACGGCGCGACGATCGCCCAGGGCACCTTTCCGGGTCCGCCGGGCCTGGGGGTCCGCCGCACCGAGCTCCATGCCGCGCTCGTCCGCCGCGCCGAGGAGGTGGGCGTCGACCTGCGCTGGGGGTCGGTCGCGACGGGTCTCGGCGTGGCCGGCGTCGACACTGCAGGGGGGCCCGTCCCTGCGCGCTACGTGGTGGGCGCCGACGGGCTCAACTCGCGCTTGCGGCGCTGGGCCGGCCTCGACCTGCCGCCGGCCGGGAGCCGGAGCGCTCCGCCGCGCCGCTTCGGCGTCCGCCGGCACTACGCCGTGGCGCCCTGGAGCGACTTCGTCGACGTCGTCTGGGGGCGCCGGGCCGAGGCCTATGTCACGCCCGTGACCGCGGACGAGGTCGGCGTCGCCATCCTCTGGAGCGGCGAGGCTCGGGGCTTCGACGACCTTCTCCCCCGCTTCCCGGAGCTCGCCGAGCGCCTCGCCGGCGCGCCGCCGGCCTCGCGCGACCGCGGCGCCGGACCATTCCTCCAGAGCGCGCGGGGCGTCGTCCGCGGCAACCTCGCCCTGGTGGGCGACGCCGGCGGCTACCGCGACGCCATCACCGGCGAGGGGCTCGCCGTCGCCTTCCACCAAGCGCGCGCGCTGGTCGCCGCGATCGCCGCGGGAGACCTCCCCTCCTACGCCGCGGCCCACCGCCGCATCGGCCGCCTGCCGGGGGCGATCACCGGACTCGTGCTGGCGCTCGAGCGGCGGCCGGCGCTCCGCCGGCGAGCGATCCGCGCGCTGGCGGCCGAGCCCGCGCTCTTCTCGCGGCTCCTCGGCATCCACGGCCGCATGCTGCCGGCGCGCCGGCTGGGGCTGCCCGGCGCAATGCGCCTCGCCTGGCGGCTGGTCGCCGCCTGAGAGCGCCTTCGATAGAACCGCGAAGCGCCCTCCGGTGACAGACCGCTCGCGGCCCGTCGGGCCGCTTACCTGAGATCTTTTGCGGAGGAATCCTATGACCTACGGGAGGCTCCCGTCGTTCCTGGCCCTCTGCGGCCTGGCGATGGCGACCGCCGCGCCGGCGGCCGCGGAGACCGTCGTCCTGCAGCTCGACCCGCAGGCGACCCACGTCTCGTTCAGCTTCGGCGCCACGTTCAAAGGGGTGCGCGGCGGGCTCGACGTGCGCGAGGGACAGATCACCCTCGCGCCCGAGACCGGCGCTGCCGGCGGACGCATCGTCCTCGACCTGACGAGCGCGCGCACCGGCGTCATCCGGCGCGACCGCAAGATGCACCAGAAGATCCTCGAGAGCGCGCAATATCCCCTCGCGACCTTCTACCCGGAGCGGGTCGACGGCCGTCTCCACCGCGAGGGCTCCTCGGACATCCAGATCCACGGCCGGCTCGACTTCCACGGCGCGAGCCACGAGATCGGCATCGTGGCGACCGCCAAGGCGCACGGAGACCAGGTGACGGCGAACGGCTTCTTCACCATCCCCTACATCGCCTGGGGCCTGCGCGACCCGAGCTTCTTCATCCTGCGGGTTGCCAAGGAGGTGCGGGTGGACGTCCAGGCGGTCGGCCGGCTGATGGGCGGAGCGCTCGAATCGGAGAGGAGCGGACGATAGAATCGGGGGCATGCGAACGGCACGGCTCCCGCTCGGTCCCGTCTCGACCGCCGTCCCTCTCCTCGCCGCTTGTCTTTTCGCCGTTCCAGGGGCCGCCCGCGGCGTCGCCCTCGACCTCGACCCCCAGGCGACGCATGTCCGCTTCACCCTGGGCGCCACGATGCACACCGTCCACGGCACCATCCGCGTCCGGCGCGGGAGCCTGCGTCTGGACCCCGCGACCGGCGCCGCCTCCGGCGAGATCGTCCTCGACGCGGCGAGCGCCGAGACCGGCAACGGCTCGCGCGACAAGGACATGCACGACAAGGTTCTGGAGTCGGGCAAGTACCGGGAGATCGTCTGGAAGATCGACCGCGCCGAGGGCTTCCCGCGCGACGCCGGGAAGACCGCCAGGGTGACCCTCTCCGGCAGCCTCGCGATCCACGGCGCCAGCCACCCGCTGAGCGTCCCGGCGGAGGTGACGCTCGCCGGTGACCGCGGCGTCAAGGCGTCCGCCGTGCTCAAGATCCCTTACGTCGCCTGGGGGATGTGGGACCCCAGCAGCTTCGTCCTCCGGGTCGACAAAGAGGTCGCCGTCGAGGTCCAGGCGGTCGGCCACGCCGCCGGTTAGACCACCGGGTCTGAAACCAAACGGCCTGCCGTCTCGTCGTGTCGGTTGCAGCAGCGGACCGACATGAAAGAGAGGCATCGCATGAAGAGCAAGACACTTTTGGTGGCAGCTCTGGCGCTCGCGCTCGCGGGGGTCGTGCAGGCCAATGAGGCCAAAGGTCCGGCGCGGGATCTCTGGCTCCACGTGAACGTGCATGGGGCGGACGGCGGACGGGTGAACGTCAACCTCCCGATGTCCGTGGTCGCCAAGGCGGCGGCCTTCCTGCCCGACGACGCCCAGCACACCGGCCGCGTGCGGCTCGGAGACCGCGACATGAGCGCCGCCGACCTGCGCGAGATCTGGCGCGCGGTCAAGAACGGCCCCGACGCGACCTACGTGACCGTCGACGAGAAGGACGGCAGGGTGCGGGTGGCAAAGAGCGGCAGCTACATGCTGATCCGCTCCGACGGGACGGCGTCCCGGCACTCGGCGCGGGGAGACAAGGCCTCGCAGGTCGACGTGCGCATCCCGGTCGCGGTGGTCGAGGCGCTGCTCTCCGCCGGCGGCGACCAGCTGGACGTGGGCGCCGCGATCCAGGCGCTGGCGCGCCAGGGCAACGGCGAGCTGGTGACCGTCAACGGCGACGACGACACCGTGCGGATCTGGATCGACGCCGCGGCGGAGAGCCGGTAGGGGGCCGCTGTCCGATCGCTCGAGACGCCTCCTTCGATTGATTATCTGATTATCATGGGGTGTGGACACGACGTCGTTTCGCGTCAGCGTCTGGACCCGAAGCCGCGAGGAGCGTGACCTCGCGACGGGCATCCTGTCGCGGACCGCGCCTGACGAGGTCCATGTCTACGACGGATCGGTCACCGGGGTCGCCAACGACGACCTGGTGCGGGAGCTGCTCGCCGCGGGGTTGATGGTCGATCGCTCGAGCGGCACCCCCGACAACCCACCGCCGCAGACCGTTCCGGGGCTCGAGCAGGCCCTGGGGGCCCTCTTCGAGGACGCGCCGATCCTCGACACCCTGCTCCGGCGGGCGGCGGAGCTGCCGCTCGTCCCGCCATCCTTCTGGCGCCGCCTCCTCGCGCGAGCGCTCGCCTGGCTCCCCTTGGAGCGGCTCTTCGGCGCGCTGGGCGGGTACTCGGCACTCCGCGGCATCGGCGCCGGCGGCATGCGCTGGACAGCCCGGCTCGAGCCCTCCCGGATCTTCGAGGTCCAGCTCATGGGTCCCATGCGGCCGCTGTGGAGCGATCTCCTGCGCGCCCAGGGCATCCGCATCACCTCCTACGTGCCGCCCTACCGCTACCGCATGGCCTTGACGGCCGAGCAGGAGAAGGCCCTCCGCGCGCAGGAGTGGGTCGCCTCCATGAAGCCGTACGACCTCCGCGACACCGTCACCCCGGAGTTCGTGAGCCATCTCCAGGAGCAGGAGCGGGCTCCCACCTCCGAGCCCACCCCCTTCGACGTCACGCTCCACGCCCCGGAGCAGGCCGACGCCATCCTCGAGACGATCCGCCGATCCGGCCAGGGCACGGTCGACGCGGCGTCGGGCCGCTTCATCCGCCTGCGCGCTCCGGCGCTCTCGCCGCTCGTCGCGGCGCTCGCCGATCGCACCGAGGTCAAGAGCATCACGCCCTACCGGCCGCCGGCGCTCTTCTGCGACTTCGGCCGCCCGCTGATCGGCATACCGGCGGCGAGCGCGGCGCCCGGCGGACCCTGGGACGGGACGGGCGAGGTGATCGGCTTGATCGACAGCGGCGTCGACGCCGGCCATGCGGATCTCCAGGGGCGGGTGAAGCACGACGAGACCGTGCCCGGCGCGACCGCGGAGGATCTCTACGGGCACGGCACCCACGTCGCCGGCATCCTCTGCGGCACGGGAGCGGCCTCCGGCGGCAGGATCCAGGGCGTGGCGCCCGGCGCGCAGCTCGCCGTGGTCGGCATCGTCGATCCCCAGTTCACGCCGCTCCTGCCGCCCGACATGGGCACGCTGCTCCAGCTCGCGGTGGACCAGGAGGCGCGGATCGTCAACCTGAGCCTCGGCTTCCCCGAGAACCGCTACAACCCCTACGCGGAGAGCGTCGACGAGTTCGTCCTCGGCCATCCCGACGTACTGGTGGTCGTCGCCGCCGGCAACCGCGGGACGGCGACGGAGACCAGGGGCGTGCCCGACTTGAACACCCTGGCGAGCCCGGCGACGGCGAAGAACGCGCTCGCGGTGGGCGCCTGCGTCACCGACCGGCCCGGGGTCTCGACCACCTGGAAGCAGTACAACGCCGCCTCCTTCGGCGACCCTCCGCTCGGCGAAGAGCTGATGGCCGGGCCGCCCATCCTTCCCGCCGCCTTGAGCAGCCGCGGCCCCACCGACTCCTTCAGCATCAAGCCCGATCTCGTGGCGCCGGGAACCTACATCCTCTCCGCCAAGGCGGCGAAGGGCGCCCTCGCCTCCTACGCTCCCGTCCCGCCGGGGACCGGCCCCTACATCTACCTCAACGGCACCAGCATGGCGGCGCCTTTCGTCGCCGGCGCGGCCGCCATCCTCCGCCAGTACCTGCGGAAGGCGATGGGCGTCGACCGGCCGTCGGCGGCCCTCCTCAAGGCCCTGCTCTGCGGCTCGGCGGTTCGCGGCGCCCCGATCCGCAGCCCGGCGGCCCTGCCGCAGGTGGGCTATCCGGACTTCGACCAGGGGGCGGGACGGCTGGACCTCTCGGCGATCCTGCCCGAGAAGGACGCCCAAGGGCTGCGGCTGTCGTTCGTGGACGTGGCGAACGACTCCCCGGAGGCGCTCCAGGGGCACGTCCCTCCCGGCTCGCCCCGGCGCGCCAACCGCCGCTACAAGCTCACGGTGGCGAGCGGCGGCAACCCGCTCCGCGCCGTCCTCGCCTGGACGGACACGCCGGGCGTCGGCCTGCAGAACGTCCTCAAGTTCGCCCTCGACGGCCCGGGCGTCAAGCTGATCGGCAATCACGAGCACACCTTCGCGCCGAGCCCGCTGGGGACCCCCTTCGACCACAAGAACAACGTCCAGGTGGTGAACGTGGCGGCCGCGGCGGCCGGCGAGTACACGCTGAGCGTGCTCGCCGACAACACGCCCTTCCCCGACCGCTTCCAGGGCTACGCGCTCGTCGTCCTGGGGCGCCTGGCGGGCCCGATCACGGAGGAGGCTCCGGCCTTCTAGGCACGCGGAGGCCGAGCCGCGGCAGCTCGGGATGCTCGGCGAGGAAGGTCATCAGCGCGGCGCGCGCGCGGGTGGGATCCTCCGTCCGGCACATCGCCTCGAACTCGTCGAGCGCCCGCTCGATCCCCGCCAGGCCGCCGGCGCTCCCCGCGGCCTCCAGCCGCCGCTGCAGGTCGCTCGCGAAGGTCGCCAGGTAGGGCGAGTAGCGCCTCCCGGCGAGCGCCGACTCGATCCGCGCCTGCAGCCGCGCTCGGAGATCGGCCGTCGCCTCGTCCTCCGCCATCCGTCTAGGTGCCTCTAGGTCGCCTGGATGGTGACGTCGCGCGTCGCCACGTTGTCGAGCCCGCCGAGGACGTCCGCGAGGGTGCCGCCCTTGAACGGCCGGTCGAACGGGTAGCCCATGCCGCGCGCGTCGGGGTAGTTCTGCTTCGAGCCGCAGTAGCTGAGCGAGCCGCACGAGGAGTCGGCCGCCACCCGGTCCTTCTCCCAGGCGGTCAGCATGACGAGGAAGCGGAAGCCCATCCCCTGCGCCCGGCCGCGCGGCAGGAGGAGGTTGTAGGGCCAGCCGCAGTCGCAGTAGGTCGAGGTGCCCGAGGCGCTCTCCGAGGTTCGCCGGATGGGCAGGAACTGCGGCGGCTTGGAGTTCGGCTTGCGCACCACCGAGGAGTCCGCGGCGCGCCGGAAGACGACGGCGCGCTGGCTCGCCGCGAGCGAGGTGCGGAACTTGTCCATCTCGATCCACATCCGCCGGTCGTCGGCGAGCTCCTGGGCGGCGAGGAAGATCCGCACCGTGACGTCCTGCGGCTCGGCGACGGTGTTCTCGAGGCGGAGGAAGTAGAAGAACTCCTTCTGGTCGAGGTAGTCGATCGTCTGGTCGAAGAGGATGCTGCTCGACGGGTCGACGTACTGGTAGCTCCGCGTCAGCATCTGGGTGACGAGGAGGTCGTCGACGAAGCCGGCGGCGAGGGGATCGAGGTCCCAGTGGTCGCCGCCGAAGGTGGCCTCGCCGAACGCCTTGCCGTCGAAGCCGTCGGCCGCCGCGCCGGGGACCTTCTCGCGCAGGGCAACGATGACGTCGGGGCTCTTGTGCTCGGCCGCGCCGGCTCCCGCGCCCTTGCGGAGGCGCACCGGCGGGGCGTCCTTGAAGTCGTTGGGGTCCTGCTCCTCCTGCCACTGGAACGAGAAGTCGTCGATGTGGCGGTGCCAGCGGAAGAAGACGGGATCGCGGATCGCCGTCGCGGTGTCGATCATCACCCCCGGCGGCGTCGTGCCGGTGGGGTCGGCGACGGCGGAGAAGAACAGGTGGCCGGTGTTGTGCAGGCCCGCGGGGCTCGTGTCGAAGAGCGAATCGACGGTCTGCTCCTCGGTGGCGCCGAGGGCGCTCGGATTGAGGAACACGTTGCGCGCCTCGACGGCAGTCTTGATCTTGTCGCGCTCGGCCGCCTGCTCGGCGACCGTGTAAGTGAGCAGGTCGGAGCGGTCGAGGTCGCCCCAGGCCTTGCCGGCGGGGCGGGCCGGATAGAACTCGGCGAGACGGGGACCGGGATCGTAGCCGTACTCGACCGCCTGGGTGTAGTCGGCGAACGGCTCGACCCGGGGCATCCCGGCGGCGGCGCGCTCGGTGTCGTAGCGCGCCAGCATCTGCTCGTGCATGTAGAGGAACAGCTCGCCCTGCCGCGGCTTCGTATGCCGCTGGCCGGCGGGCGTGGGAACGCCCTGGCCCGGATAGACGACGTGCCAGCGCTCGTGGTGCTCGTTGGCGAGCGGGTCCTCGCGGAACCAGTTGAGGACCGTCTCGTCGGGTCCCGCCGCGAGGAGCCTCACGCCGGCCGGGCTCTGCGTCACCTTCTCCGGCGAGCGCATCTCGAGCGACGGGATGGGCAGGATGCCGGCTCCGGGCTGGTGGGTGATGAACACCATCAGGGCGTACTGGACGAGCGCGACCTCCTCGCTCTGCGCGGCGCGCTCCGCCTCCGCGAGGACGGCGGCGAGCTGATCCGGGCCGGGCTGCGGCCCGGCGAGGCTCATGAACCTCGCCGCGAGGTCGAGCGCCCGGCGCTCGAGCGCGGGGACGAAATTGCTGAACCGCGGGCGAGGCCTGGCGTCCGCCAGGAGCTGCGCCACGGCCTTCGGCTTCTTGCGCAGGAAAGATGCCGCCTGGTCCTGCAGGTCGACGAGGCTCGCCATGAACGACCTCCTTTGCCGGTCCGCCTGAGCATACCGCCCTACGGTTGGAGGTTGAGGACCTGGCCGTTCGAGTCGAGGCCGCGGGCGTCGGTGACGTAGACGAAGGCTTGCCCGGGGGTGAGGCCGTCGGGGAGGGCGGCGTTGATCTGCCCGCGCGACTCCCACCAGTCGAGGCCGCCGTCGCGCGGCAGGACGAAGCGATGGCCGCCCTGGACGACCTCCACGGAGTTGCCGCTGCGGGAGAAGTTGACGCCGAAGATGGCGAGCGTGCTGTCGGGGCTGAAGAGCGGCTTCCAGGTCGCCGCGTCGACCGCGCCGCAGCTGTTCGACGGGTCGTCGTGACAGGCGTAGATGCGCGGGCAGGAAGCCGGCAGGGCGGGGAGCTTGGCGCCCTGGAGGGCGGCGCGGAGGAAGCTGCCCGGGAGGGTCAGCGCGCCGTCGCTGCCGCGGAAGAGACCGAAGGTGCCGCCGTCGGCGCCGTCGATCTGCGCGTTGTCGAGCACCTGCCAGAAGACGGCGTAGGAGAGGCCGAAGGCGTCCGGCTGCTCGAAGGCGCCCACCAGCTCGCCCACGTAGGCGGCGGCGCGGCACTCGCCGTAGCGCGGCGCGGCGCGCGCGAAGCCGTACTCGCCGAGGAGGAAGTTGGCCGGCGTGAGCTCCGGCCGGGCGCGCTTCAGGAGGTCGAGCGCGTACCCCAGGCTCACCCCGAGCTCGTGCTTGAGGTTCGCCGTCGGGTCGAGCCCCTTGATGCTCAGGGTCTCCCATGACGAGTAGGAGTAGTAGTCGACCTCCACCCGCGGCCCTGCATAGTCGACCACGCAGCGGTGCGCCAGCGCGCCGTCGCTGCCGCACCAGACGCCGCCCTTGCGCAGCTGGTTGAACTCCAGGCCGGCGAAGAGGCGCGCCTTGCCGCCGGAGTTCCTCGCCTGCGCGGCGCGCACCCCCGCCGTCCGCGACCGCATCCAGGCGACGAAGCTCTCCCAGACCGCCGGCTCGCCGGCGTGGCCGTGGATCGCGTTGTCCCCCTCCCAGTTGAGGAGGATGAAGGTCTTGCGCGGGAAGGCGCGGAGGAGGACGTCGCTGAGCTCGGCGATCTGCTCGCTCTCGAGCGCCGACTGGTCGCGCATCCAGCCGGCGATCCAGTCGTTGCGGTCGTCGGCCGGCGTGTAGACGGTGAGCAGGTAGGTGTCGAAGCGCGGGTCGGCGAAGAGCTGGCCGTAGGCGGTCGCCGAGGTGGCGACGGGGTATCCGGCGCCGGCGACGATGCGCGCCAGGTAGCCCGCGTCCTCGGGGTTGACCGGAGGGTTCACCTGGTAGTCGTCGCGCGCCCCGAGATAGACGCGGATCGTGCGGCTGCCGGCCGCGGCCACCTTCTCGGCCGCCCAGTTGAGGCGGTCCAGGCAGCCCTCGCAGACGGGATAGGAGGATTGGTCGAACCCCCACGCGTAGACGCCGAAGCGGTGCGCCCGATCGGTCGAGGGCGCCGGGACGCCCTTGGGAGCGGCGCCGGCCGCCGAGATTTCCCGCGCGGCAGCCGGGGCCGCCGCGACGGCACCGAAGAGAACGGCGCTCAAGAGGGCGCCGGCTCTCGTCCAGCGCGGGGCTTTTCTAGGGCCTCTCATGGCTCGGTCGCTCTCTGGATCGTACAACGGTCTCTCCATCCCTACTCATATACGGTGACCTGAGGCGGCTCGCGCACGCCTCACGCCGGCGCCCGGCGACGCTCCGAGCCCCGTCTGGTGCAATAATCCGAAAGTTATGGATGCTCCCGTCGGAGTGGATGCGCGGGCGGTCATCGACGCTGCCCGCCGGCAGGCTGCCGCGGAGGGCAAGCGCGTCGCCGTGGTCTTCGGGGCCGACTGGTGCCCCGACTGCGACGCCTTCAAGCGCGCCCTCGAGCACCGCCTGGTGGCGCCGGTCCTCGACCCCAACTTCGTGGTGGTCAAGGTCTCCGTCGGCAACCGCGACAAGAACCTCGACCTCATGGCGGACTACGGGATGACCGTGGGGAGCGGCATCCCGGCGGTCGCCATCCTCGAGCCGGACGGCGGTCTGGTCGCGGCGCAGCGCGACGGCGAGTTCCGCAACTCGAGCGCGCTCCTCTCGGTCGCCGAGATCGTCACCTTCTTCCGCCGTTGGGCGCCCAACCTCCCGCCGCTGAGCTAGGCTCCCGGCCGTGGCACACCCGAGCTCGCAGCGTTCCCCGCGCCTCGTCTCCCTCGCTCTCGTCTCCCTGATCCTGCCGGCGATCGCCGCCGGCGCGAGCGGCCCGAGCGCTCCCGAGCCGGTCCGCGAGGCCGACGAGTACACGCGTTACGAGCTGCTCGCCCCCGGGTCGGGACGCTTCCACATCCTCTACGAGGTCACCGCCACCGATCCCGGCGCCACGGTCTTCTTCAACCCCATCCGCAAGGGGAGCGCGGCCTCCGGCGAGTCGGTCCGCGACGTGGCGACCGGCAAGCCGCTCCGTTTCGAGGTGGTGAGCGGGGAGGAGGCCCGCCGGAGCGGCCTGCCGGAGGCCGACGCGGCGACGAGCTTCATCCGCATCCACCTGGCGCGCCCGGTGCCGGCGGAGGGCGGAGCGCGGCTGCTCATCGAGAAGACCTACGAGGACGCCAAGAGCTACCGGCGCGACGGCGCGGACGGCATCGTCTTCGCGCGGCCGCTCGGCATCCGCCGCAACTCGATCGTGCTCCCCGCCGGCTACGAGCTCGTCGCCTGCAACGTGCCGGCGCAGGTCCTCCCGGCGCCGGACGGCCGCCTCGTGGTGAGCTTCATGCACACCGGCCCGGACGCCGCTCCCCTCGTGCTCAAGGCGCGCAAGCTCCCGCGCGGAGCGGGCTCGTGAGCTTCGCCCGGAGGGGCTTCGCCGGTCGCCGGTCGGGGGCCTTGGCGCTCCTCGGCGCCGCGCTGATTTTCGCCGGCCGCTCGGCCGCCCTGGCCCAGACCGCGCCGCCCGCCGCCGAGGGCGACCGCCTCGCCGAGCGGGCGCACCAGGACCGCACGATCGTCTACTTCCTGCGCCCGCCGGAGAGCCACGCCTTCGACCTCTACCACGACTACACCGAGTCGCGGCCGGGGGTGGACCGCTACCTGAACGTCGTGCGCAAGGGGAGCGCCGCCTCGGGGCCCTCGGCCCGCGACCTCGACACCGGCGAGACGCTGCGGGTCGAGACGCTCTCGGGGGACGCCGTGCTCAAGGGCGGGGGAGCCCCCGGCGAGGACGTGCAGCCCGACTCCGAGGTGGTGATCGCCCACTTCGCTCCGGTGCGGCCGGGCACCTCGATCCGCCTCCGCATCGCGGAGACCTACACCGATCCCAAGAGCTACCGCTTGGAGGGTGACGAGCTGGTCTTCGACCGCAGCTTCGGCCGCCCCCGCAACGCCGTGGTGCTCCCCGCCGGCTGGTACCTGACCGCCAGCTCCATCCCCGCCCTCGTCACCGAGACCCCCGACCGCCGCATCCGTCTCGACTTCGTCAACCCGCGCAACGACGACATCGCCGTGCTGATCAAGGCGAGGCGGCGGCCGGGCGGCGGATAAGAGCGATGGACGTCCAGGGCCAGGGCCGGGCGTTCTGAGACGGGGACTGCCGGAGCGCGCGCCGCTCCTCGACCTCCTCGCCCTGGCCCTCTGCGCTCTCTTCCTGGCGCTCTCGATCCCGCGAGCGATCGGCCGCGCGAGCCGGAACGTCGAGGATGCCTTCGTCCGCGCCGGGGAGTCGGAGGCCGAGGCGCGCGCCCACGTTCACGGCGCGGCGTTCATCGGCGCCATCGATCGCATCCGGCGGGCGCTGCCGGTCGACGAGCCCTATCTGCTGGTCGAGCTGAGCGATCCGAAGGAGGGAGCCGCGAACTGGGTGCGCTTCGAGCTCGCGCCGCGCCGCAGCATCCGCATCCGCGGGCCGCGGAGCGCGAGCTGGCTGCGGCGGAATGTCCCGGCGGGCATCGGTTGGGTGGTGGTGACGCGCGGCAAGGATCAGCCGCCGGAGCTCTTCACGCGGTTCGAGTACCTGCGCCGCCTCGAGGCGGAAGCGCGGTGATCGCCCTCGGCCCCGTCGGCGCCAGCCTCGGAGGGGTGGCGCTCTTCGCCGGCTCGGGCCTCGGCCTGGCGGAGCTCTCGCCGGCCCTCCGCCGCATCCCCCTCGCGCGCCGGCTCGGCTACTCGTACCTCCTGGGGCTCGTCGCGGTCGCCGGCGCGCTCTATGCGCTGTCGCACTTCGCGGCGGTGCCGTTGCGGGCGCCCGCCGTCTGGACGATCGCGGCGGCCCTCGCGGGCGCCGGCCTCGGCGCGCGGATGGTGCGTGTCGTGCGCGTGGTCCGCGTCGGGCGCGCCGGGCGCTCTCCGTCCATCCAGGACGACGTCACGCCGCGCCGCTCGCTCGTCTCCCGGCTCGGCGGCGCCGTTCCGCTCGCCTGCTTCGGCGTCATGGCGATCGTCTGCTGCGGCCTCCTCGCCGAGGCGGCGACGAACCCCGAGATGGACTGGGACGGGCGGATGACCTGGTCGACGCAGGCCCGCTACATCCGCGCCGCAGGCACGGTGGACGCCGAGGTGCTGCGCAACCGGCGGTGGTCCGTCACCCATCCGCAGTACCCGCTGCTGCTGCCGGTCGCCCAGGTCGCCGTGCTCGAGGCCTTCGCGCAGGGGGAGGACTCGCACGCCTACCGCGCGCTCTACGTGGGCTGCTTCGTCGCCTGGCTCCTCGTCCTCTACGACGGCGCGCGGCGCCTCGCCGGCCGCATCCCGGCGGCGCTCGCCGTCCTCTTCGCCGCGCTGGTGCCGTTCTTCGCGCACGGCGAGGGGGGAGCGTTCTCGGCCTACAGCGACCTGCCGCTCGCCGGCTTCTACGGCGCGGCGCTGGCGCTGCTCCTGCTCGGACCGCGGCGCCTTGCGAGCGGCTGGGCCGCCGGGCTCTTCCTCGCCGGCGCGGTGCTGGCGAAGAACGAAGGGCTGCTGCTCGCCGGCGTCGTGCTCGCCCTCGCCGCCGGGCGGGCTCTGGCGGCCCTGCGCGCGGCCGGCCGTGAGCACGGCCCAGGCCCCGCAGCCCGCCGCCTCGTCCGCCGCCGCCTGCTCGGCACGGCGATCGCCGGCGCCCTAGCCATCGCCGCGCTCGCCCTCCTCGTCTCCTGGCGCGCCGGGGTCCCCAACCGCGAGGACGAGGCCTACCTCTCCCGGTTCGGCCTCGCGGACCTCTGGCCCGGGCTGGTGAGCCACTTCTACGTCCTGGCGCGCGCCTGCGTCGGCAGGATGATCACGTACATGGACTGGACCACCTTCTGGTGGATGATCCCCGCCGTGCTCGCGGCGGGACGGCGCCGCCTGCCGCTCGTCCTTCTCGCCGCCGCCGCGGCGCCGCCGGCGATCGGCTGGCTGGCCTATGCGGTCAACCCCCAGCCTGCCTTCGTCGCCTCCGTCACCTGGGATCGCTTCCTCCTCCAGGCGTCCGTGCCGCTCATGCTCCTCGTCGCCGGCGCGCTGGCGGACATTCTCCAGCGCCGGCGGCGAGCCCGTACCCCGCCCCGAGAGCTCGCCCCTACCGCGCGATAGGCGCCAGGATCGCCGACAGGAGATCGGGGCGCGCCGCGTCGCGCTCGAGGTGGGGGAAGCGCTCGCCGCCGTGATAGGTCACGCGGAAGGTCTTGAGGACGTCGACCTGCTGGACGGTGAGCTCGATCGGCGCCGTCGAGACCGCCGCCGCCCGGATCGCCTCGGGGAGGAGATCGGGCGTCCATGCACGGCCGCCGACGGCGACGAGCTTCATCCCCGGCCCCAGGCCCGCGTCCCAGGCGGGCGCGCCGACCACCACGTCGTCGACCGTGCCGTCGTCCTTCACCCACAGCCCGAGGGTGAAGCTCTCGTCGACCTGCTTCGAGCTCTTGGCGCGCGCGGCCTGAAACTCGTTCGGCCGGTCGCTGTAGACGAGCTTCCAGCCCGCCGCGGCGAAGCCGCCCAGCGGCGCGCGCGGCTCGACCGCGTAGACCCGCTCGGCGAAGAAGCCGCGCCAGTCGTGGGGAGCGACGCGCGCGAGCGCCGCGTAGAGGTCGTCCGCGGTATACGGGACGACTGCATAGGGGACGACCGCCGGAGTCGCGGACTTGTCGCCGCCACCACCAAAAAACGCGCGGCAGAAGTCATCGAGCGACCTCCTGCCGCCGCTCGCCTGCCGCAGGATGGTGTCCGCCTCGAGCCAGACGAGGAGCGACTCGTCGTACTAGTCGAGCGCGCGGCGGTAGGCGGTCCAGGCGGACGGCGCCCCGCCCAGGACCTGCACTGCGGCCGCGGTGTCGGCGAGCGGGCGCCAGCGCCGGCCGGGGCGGTTGTGGTCCTGGTTGGCGGCGACGAAG